>NZ_MXAX01000181.1:12779-14862 GCF_019249195.1 Rickettsia sp. TH2014
CGTCGCTTCGCTCCTCGCAATGACGATTTGGGTATCCACGCAACAATAACACCTACATCTACTTACTCTCATTCACCAATTTATATATTTCTTTCTTACTATAAACATCCTTGAATTTATCATAAGCAAGTTCAGTAGTGGTTTTGCTACTTAAGTTTTTACTTAAGCAAAGTTCTATAAATTTTTCTAAATTTTTTTGTTGGTTTTGTTCTTGTATATTTCCTGAAATCAACAGTACTATCTCACCTTTTAAAATATTATTTTGATAGAACTTTATTATTTCATCTATATCCCCTGTTTTTATTTCCTGATACAGTTTAGTTAACTCACGAGCTACACATATTTCTCGATTTCCTAATATTTCCTTAGCTACCGATAAGGTGTTTATCAAACGAGGAGCGGTTTCAAAAAAAATCAATGTAGCCTTAAGATTTACTAGCTCAGAAAAAATCTTTTTCTTACTTTCTATAGTTTTAGGTAAAAACCCGTGAAATAAAAATCGATCAGTAGGAAGAGCCGATAAAGTTAGAGCAGTAATCGGTGCAGATACCCCTGGTACTACGTCTATATGACAATTAAGATTGCGTAAATCTCTAACTAACTTATAGCCGGGATCGGAAATTAAAGGAGTTCCTGCATCGGAAATTAAGCTTATTATATTGCCAGATTTTATTAAACTTATAATATTTTCTCTATCTTTCTCGTCACTATGATCATTATAAATTTGTAATTTTGTATGAATGTCATGTTTTGCTAGTAATTTTTGTGATATTCTAGTATCCTCGCATAAGATAATATCCGAATTTTTTAAAGTCGATATAGCACGAAGCGTTATATCTTCAAAATTACCGATCGGTGTTGCAACAATATATAATCCTGACTTCAAAATCATAATTTTTAAATTTTAAGTAATATTATGGCTAGTATAAAACATAAACTACGAATCGTTCTATCATTTTTTTGCTTGATATATTTAACGTCCTGTCAAACTCCTAAAGAAGAACCTATAAGTTTTCCTAAAAAAGAACAAAAAGAAATTGAGATTGCAATTTTAATGCCAAATCAGGGTCCTGATAGTATTGTCGGGAAACAATATAAAGATTTAATTAAAATGGGACTTAACGACGGGATTAAATCTTACATACATGTTACTTCTTACGACGGTTCAGATGAAAAAAACGTTTTAGCCGCTATGGATAAAATAGTAGCACGTAAAACTAAGATTATTTTGGGCCCTCTATATTCTAACTTTACCTCTCTAATAGCCGAAAAAGCAAAAGCTAATGATATTATTATTATAACTATGTCAAATAACCCGGCTCTTGCAGAAGATAAATTATTTGTATTCGGTCATGCGCCTTTAAAACAACTGATACGCATCATCAATTATTACGCAAGTAACGACCATAAAGATTTTATGGCATTGTTACCTAAAGGGAAGCATTCCCAAACTATTAGCCAAGTAATGCAAAATATATTAATTCAGAAAAGTGCAACATTATCACGCACCGAATTCTATGAGGATAGTCCTGAATCTATAGCAAAAGCCGCAAGAAATATTTCGGACAATACCGATATTATAAATGAGCGTAACGATACAACAAAACCGGTTATTTATCTATCAGATGATCCAAAAAATTTAAACATACTTGCCGATAGCATTCGTAAATATAATTTAGATAAAAAAGCTATTTTAATCGGTGATAATCGTATTGATATCGATTACCCTGAAAATATCGATATTAGCTTTACCGGTTCTTTAAATTTACTCAATAGCAACGTTCCGGATAGAGCAAAAGACTTAGGTGTTAGCCATATGGGCTTCATGCATCTTCTTTCTTATGATTTAGGACGTATGACTGCAAACTATATAGGCAATGAATTTGCATCCGAAAGGTTTTTAAATAGAATGAACAGTAGACAACCTTATATAGGTTTATCCGGTAATATTCATTTCATCGATGGAGTAGCACAGAGACGGTATGACATTATCAGGAAAGAGAATGGTGTATATTCTACTGTTTCAGGGAATTAGGACGTTGTTGTGTGGCGGAATCGTCATTGCGAGGAGCGAAGCGACGCG
>NZ_MXAX01000182.1:0-2647 GCF_019249195.1 Rickettsia sp. TH2014
ATAATTTTTATAATGTCTGTAAGATTAAATCTTGACTTCTACATATTATCGCCTATTTCTACCGGTCCGTTAAATCTTGAAGTATGAATTACACTACCGTCTTGCACGTTAGTATTATTTCCTATTGTTATTGATTCAACGTCGCCTCTAAGAACCGTATTAAACCAAATACTTGAATTACTGCCTATTTCAACATCTCCTATTAAAGAGCTGCTTTCGGCAATATATGCAGTTTTATCGATTCTTGGCGTAACTCCTTTATAAGGGATAATAATCATTAATTATAATCTACCCAAGAAATATTACCGTCTTTACGATAATAAACTATATTGATACGATCATTATTGATATTTTTAAATACTACCGTAGGTAAATCTTCTAAATCCATTTTCATTACCGCTTCTTTTACTGATAATTTTAATATTTCTACAGGCTTTTCAGCAATAATTGCCGGATTATCATTATCTTCGGAGTTAGAGGTGTCACTATCAGATTGCGGATTAATAATATATTTGGTACCTTCATAAGCAATTTCTGATATTTTTATTTTACCCACATGATGATTTTTGAATTTTGATTTATATTTTCTAAGCTGTTTTTCTAGTTTTGACATAGCTTTATCAAAAGCTACATATATATCGCTACAACTATCATTACTTTTGACTACACTATGTTTACCTGATCTATATTTTACTATAATATCACATTTAAAGTTAATTCCCTCTTTTGAAAAATGTATATCTATATTTATTATATCGGTAAAATATTTTTTAACGACTTGCGTAGCCCTCTCTTTGGAATATTCTTGTAAGCTATTACCGATCGAAATATGTTGAGCTGAAACTGAAATAATCATAAATAACCTTTATAATCTGAAATAATTAATTGTATAGGCGTTACTAAGTAACACCTATACAATTAATTTATATTTAGAGTAATTTCGAGTTTTATTACAAATTAATTTAATTTAAACTTTAGCCGTAGAGTTTAGGACGCTTATCTTTATTTTGTTGCGATTTAATTAGTTTTTTAGCAGTCTTTCTTACATAATTAGGCTCAATGTCCATTTCTAAGCAGGTAGCATTAAAATTTTCATTATTTTCAAAAAGCCACTTTTTAGCATTATATTCTGCTTTTGTTGCTTCTATTATTGCCTGCATAATAATAGCACTTCTAAGAGCAATATCGGGTATAGGATTATAAAGTTTAATACGCTCAAGAGGAGTAGTTAATTTAATGACATATGGTTTAGTCATATAAAACCTCTAATAATTATTAATAAAATAAGATTTTGTTAATGTAAATATAACCAATAGGTTTTTCTTTTTTAACAAAGTCCTTAAAAAGTATAATAATTTTCAAGGCTTCAACTAATAGTAACTAATTTGGATTAATAATAATAAGCAGGAATGTTTAGAGGCTTAGGTGTTGTATATTTTTTGATAAAATAAGATATTTTACTCTTGCAGAAATAGAAGAATTGTTATATATTGTTATCTCTTATATATAAGGGGGTGTAGCTCAGTTGGTTAGAGCGTCTGCCTGTCACGCAGAAGGTCGCGGGTTCGAGTCCCGTCACTCTCGCCAAGCCCTTTCTGGGTTTCAGCGTTTCTTTTCGTTTTCTAAAAAATCCATATGCTCCTTTTATTCGCCTTTTGTTCTAATTTTTGTATTAAGTCTCTTTTAAATACCGAATTTTAAATATCCTCAAAAAACTAACTTTGTATATTTCTTAAAGCAACCTCAACTCATTTATTCGTACTTTTAGTTAAATTTCTATTGCATTCTTAAAACTCTTTACTATGATTCTATCTATAAGCTCATTTTTAACAAAATATTAAAATTTATAGAATTTAATAAGGATATAATTATGTTTACAGGGTGGTTTCAGACTTCATACGATAAATTAATAGAAGCAATAAAAGCAGAAAGTGAAATAGAAGCACAGAACTTAATTGCCAAAATGGATATTACTGAATTAAACACAGTTGATAACGGCGAAACAGCTTTAACTTTGGTTGTGGGTAAGAGATTAAGCACAGTTTGTGAAATGCTTATACCTAAAATGTCAGAGCAGGCTATTTAATCACGTTAATAATAACGGCGATACAGCTTTAATTTTGGCTACTAGTAAGGCATTAAGTAAAGTTTGTGAAATGCTTATACCTAAAATGTCAGAGCAGGCTATTAGTCAGGTTACTAATAATGGTGAAACAGCACTAAGCTTAGCTACAAAACATGGTTTTAAAAATATATATGATTTATTGACGAATAAAAAAATAATTTAGCTAATAAAGCTGATACAGAAGAGAAGCAAGAAAAACAATAGAGTTTAAAATTGAAGCAAGAAGCTTCAGTAACAAATGATGAGAATAAGCAGCTAGATATAAAAGATTTACCTAAAGCAGCAGAAAAACAAGATACAACTCAAGAAAATCTTGAAGAAAAGTTAGTGACATTTCAAAAAATAGTAATAGAAGCAACCGCTGAAATAGAAAGTAATTATAATGGACTGAGAAATCAAGACAAAAAATAATCAAATTCGTTTCCTATTTTTATTATATTGTTAAGCAGCTAATTGATAATAATTTTGCGTATAATTCAGATAAACATCCATAGGTTTTTTGTAACCAATACCCGAATGAAA
>NZ_MXAX01000183.1:0-2586 GCF_019249195.1 Rickettsia sp. TH2014
ATAATTTTTATAATGTCTGTAAGATTAAATCTTGACTTCTACAAATAAAGAATTCAGAATATCTTAATAATCCTTCACTTCACAATCACTTTCAGTTTCTCTATAGTTTTTGGGTCTTTTACAAGTTCTAAAAATATTTCCCGCTCATAGCCAAGCAACTCTTCTTCATTTGTGTCAGGATGCTTATCAATAATATTTTGGAATTTGCTAATTACCTTATTTTGTAGATCGTTATATTTTAATGTATCTATTTCTGTTGCTAAATTTATTTTAGGCAAAGTAATTTTATGCGGAATCGGTACTATCTTTTTAGATAGGTTTAATTTTAAAGCTTCATCTAAAATATAATGCTTATTCATATTTACGTGCATATTCTCTACATCATAATCTGATTTAAAGTAATCGGCTGAACTTGTTTTATTCTGCTCTATAATATTTCTGATATTTCTGATTAATTTAGTTTTATCTCCCTTGCTTCGTACAAACATTTCAGTAACACCGCCCCATCCCGGTATTAAACCAACTCCAAGTTCTACAAGTCCTACGCTCAGTTCCTGGTTTGCTACAATATAGCTTGAGTGCAATAGCAGCTCGCACCCGCCTCCAAGGGCTACTCCTTTGGCACAACTAACAATATGAGCCCTAGAATATTTTAAGTGCAGCATAGTTTGCTGTCCCAGCTTTAATAAATTCTCTAAATCATGAAAATTACCGTCTTCAATATAGGAAAGAAGCAGCTTTAAATCCGCACCGGCAGAAAAATTATTTCCTAGCGGATAAATATAAAGGTTTTTGCTGTCATTTTCAGCTTTACTTGCTGCTTCTTGCAGTAAATAAAACACATTATGGTTTAAACAATTCATTTTTGTAGTAATAACAAAAATGAAATTCTCACGATAATTTATTAGCTTTGCAGAATCGTTTTCTAATACTATCTGACTTTCATGTAAAATATCTTTGTGAGAATTAAATTTTTGTTTATCGATTTTTTGATATTCTTTATTGGCTAAATATTGCGGAAGTAAGATATGCCTTAAACCGGCATTTTTAATTACCGAATTCCAGCCGTCTTTAGCTGCTATGGTCAATAATTCAAATGGACCATATTTCCAGCTGTAACCAAGCTTCATAGCAGCATCGATATCATAGATATTATCGGTTACAGATGGTACTAAACTTGCTAAATAAACATAAAATTCCGTGATAATTTCAGTAAAAAATTTACCGTAAACCGAATTGCTAGCTAGTAACTCATCAAGACTATTAAACGAAATATCTACTTTTTGAACAGGGCTATATGATAAATCGTTTATATTGATAACTTCTTTAATCTTTTTACCGTTTGATACCGATAGGCGATAAAATCCCCCATAACCTTTACGTCCAATTAACTTCTTCTCTATCATCTTATCGAGAACGGGAGTATTTACATATATTTTATGATAAGCATCATTTGCAGGAAGGGCGGCAAGTAATGAGCTTGATATTAACTTCATTACGTCATGCCCGATTAGATCATATAAACCAAAAATTCCGGTACTCGGTAGCCCTAAACATGTAGTAAATATTTTATCTAAAGCTACAAAATCAAGCTTTTGACTTATCGCTTTGCGAGCTACTAATTCAAGTAAAAAACACCCTACTCTATTAGCAATAAAGCCAGGTGTATCGTTACATTTTACTATAGTCTTACCAAGCGTTTTTGTTAGGAATTCTGATACTCTTTCTATTACTTGCAGCTCTACTATAGGGTCTATAATTAACTCAAGCAGCTCCATATATCTTGGCGGGTTAAAGAAATGCGTAATAACGAATCTCGATTTGATATTATCCGGTAAATTCTCTTTGAGCCTTTTAAGCGGTAATGTAGAGGTATTAGAAGCAATAATTGCAGCTTCTTTAAGATAAGGAATAATTTTATTATATAATTGGTGTTTGATTTCTAGCTTCTCAACAATAACTTCAATTACTAAATCACAATCCCTAATTAATTCTAACTCATGTTCTAAATTGCCGATGGTAATGAAATTTGCTTTATTCGGAAAAGACAAAGGTGGAGGTTTTTGTTTATACAAATTCTCTACGGCATTTTTTACTATTTTATTTGGATCATCGGAATCTTTAGCGATAATATCAAGCAGCACTACTTTATGAGAGGAATTAGCAATTAACGCTGCAATCCCTGAACCCATCACCCCCGAACCGATAACACAAACTTTTTTTATTTCATTTTGCATAAGTTACTTCACTCTTGATGGTTTTGTAATCGTCGTTGCGAGGAGAGGCGAAGCCTCGACGTGGCAATCTCAGGACTTTGGCACGAGATTGCTTCGTCAATTACTACGTAATTTCCTCACAATGGCGTTCTATGTCATCGCAATACTCATGATCTTTACCGACTCTGCCCCCGCTTGTCGTACAGTTTTAGCACATTCATTTATAGTAACACCGATGGTAACGACATCATCGACTAATAAGATTTTTTTACTTACAATATTATATTTTGTGTTAAATTTGATACTACCCTTTATATTATTTTTGCGTTGTTAATGTCAATATCAAAGCACAGTGATAGCCAAATCATGT
>NZ_MXAX01000183.1:2610-2688 GCF_019249195.1 Rickettsia sp. TH2014
GGATGCCTGTAGCGTCTATACTGAGAGAGCACAAAATACCATCAGCGACATTTTATAAATGGAGATCAAAGTATGGTG
>NZ_MXAX01000184.1:0-10442 GCF_019249195.1 Rickettsia sp. TH2014
ATAATTTTTATAATGTCTGTAAGATTAAATCTTGACTTCTACAAATAAGCGACTACAAGCTTATAAAGCAAGCGAGCAAATGCAGCTATTTACTAAGCAGGAAATCATTGAGGAGATAAAAGAGCTTTATACCGTAAGGTATAACAGGATTAAAATGTCCTATTTTTCCTTAAATATTCAATATTGGATAGTTGTATGTATAATGACCGCTATTAATTTAATTTTTGTCTGTATGCTTGGAACCAAGCTTTATTTACATAAGATTTCGGTTGGTTTAGTTTGTATCACCTCATCATCAATACTTTTTTATTATTTATCCTTGATAAACCTTTCCGTGGTCCTTTTGCCGTTAATCAATATGACCTTATTAAGGCTGTACATTATATTGAGAGATTAAATTAAGACTTCCTGCATAAATCACTTCTAAAGGTAATTTGTACGTCGATCCGGTACTCGAATCATCACGTATGTCTATATACGCTGCGGTTCGAGTTGAAGTGTCTCCTTCAAATTCCTCTTTATAAGATGACTTATGCAGGAAGTCTAATGATATCAGTAACAACATAACGCCATAATTTATCCGTGCCTTTGGTAATGCCGATGCGGGTAGTAGTAGAGTAGGGAAGCTTTAAGCCGATATCGCCGACAAAAAATTCGTTATTATTGATAAGATCGCATTTATTATGAGAGATATTAATTCCTAAATATTTACATAATTTACCCGGACCATTTAAATATAGATTTTCAGGTGAAATAACATGTACGCCTCTTATTAAAGTAGCAGCAGGAAATCCTTCAGTCTCGGTTACGAAGTTTAAACAATAATACATTCCGTAAATTAAATAGACATAGCTAAATCCGGCAGGACCAAACATTATAGCTGCTCTTTTGGTACGCCCTCTTGCTGCATGGCAAGCAGGATCATCCATCCCTATATAGCTTTCAGTTTCAGTAATGATAGCTGTTTTACCTTGGAAATATAAGACTTTACCGATTAACTCAGTGCTTACTAAGTTAGTATCTCTTGCAAAAAATTCACGAGGTAAAGGGATTAATTTATTCATATTTTTTTAAAAAGATATTTAAATTTTTGTGCCATTTTGTAGGAGTGAATTCAGTAATTTCATATTCCGCTATATCATTAATGTAAAAGGCGTCTTCTTTAATATATCTTTAAGTTGACTTAGTTTTTCTATATTAGCTAAAATAATACCACCAATTCTCGGATGTATAGGACCTGATAAAATAAAATATCCCTTATCATAATATTTATCTAAAAATTTTCTATGTTCTGTAATAAATTTTTCAATGGAAGAAAGGTCTAAGCCTAAGGTATATTTAAGATTTACAATAAATATAATTTATATTTTCTTATTAAATGATTTGGAATTTTTTATAGAGAGTGGAACAGCATCATAACCACCATTACAAAACGGTTGGCATTTGATGATTCTTTTAAAGGTAAGCCATAAGCCTTTAAGTGTGCCATGTATTGTTATAGCTTCTTTGGCGTATTCAGAACAAGGGGGATGAAAGCGGCAATTATTGCCAAGTAGCGGAGAAATGAAATATTGATAAAATCTAAGTAATAATAATAAGATTCTAGTCATTTTGAAGCTTGTCTATTAGTTTTTCCATTTTTTCTTCAGTTAGATCTTCATAATAATCATCATTGATTTGTACGACCGGAGCGTTAACGCATGCTCCTAAACATTCTATCTCACTTAAAGTAAATTTTTGATCTTCAGTGGTTTCTTTGAGTTTTATACCTAATTTCTTTTCACAAATTTTCATGATATCATCACTACCACGCAGCCAGCAAGGGGTAGTAGTACATACTTGAATATGATATTTACCAACTCGCTTTAAGTTAAACATGGTATAAAATGTTGCCACCTCATAAGCTCGCATATAAGGCATTTCTAACATATTTGCTACATATTCGATAGCAGGCACGGGTAGCCAACCGCCATTTTGACGTTGTGCTAAATCAAGCAGAGGTAATATAGCACTTCTTTTACCCTCCAGTGGATATTTTTTTATAATATCTTCTGCTAGATTTAAATTTTTCTTATCAAATGTAAAATTTGTACCCATATATTTTTTGTGTTGTTTCTGTGTGGATCGTCCTTGGTGTCATCCCGTGGCTTGACCACGGGATCCAGTTAAAAATACAAATATAAAAGCTCGATTTCTCTTGCTTTATGCTGGATTCCGCGGTCAAGCCACAGAATGACAAGGTGGATTCCTGCTTTTAGCTAAGAATGACATAACAAGCCCGCAGCATGATAAATATATCACCTATCAATCTCACCGAATACTATATCAAGCGTGGCTATAATAGTAATAACATCTGCCATTAAATGACCTTTAGACATAAAATCTAGTCCTTGTAAATGAGCAAAGCCTGGTGCTTTAATACGGCATCTGTAAGGTCTATTACCTCCTTGCGAGTATAAATATACACCAAACTCGCCTTTAGGAGCTTCTACTGCTTTGTAGGTCTCGCCGGCTGGTACATCATATCCTTCTGTATAGAGCTTAAAATGATGAATCATTGCTTCCATAGATTCTTTCATTTTAGCTCTTGTCGGCGGCGTAAGTTTAGGATCGTCGGTTTTAACCGCACCTTTCGGCATTTTCTCTATACATTGCTTGATTATCTTAACAGATTCATACATTTCAAGCATACGAACAAAATATCTGTCGTAACAATCACCGTTTTTGCCGATTGGTACTTTAAAGTCCATTTCATCGTAAACGTCATAAGGGCTTGACTTGCGTAAATCCCAAGCTATGCCTGAACCTCTAAGCATCGGTCCTGAAAACCCCCAATCCATTGCCTCTTTTTGAGACACAACGCCGATATCTACTAGCCGCTGTTTCCATAATCTATTTTCATTTAATAGACTTTCAATATCATGAAGTTTAGGAGGAAACTGCTCTATAAACTTATCTATATCTTCAAGTAAACCGTCAGGTAAATCTTCCGCAACGCCCCCAGATCTGAAGTAGTTTGAATGCATACGAGAGCCGGAAACACGCTCGTAAAATTCCATGATTTTTTCTCGTTCTTCAAAAAGCCATAATAAAGGAGTAGTAGCACCGATATCTAAAGCTTGGCTGCCAATATTCAAAGTATGGTTCAAAATTCTTGTTAGTTCTGAGAATAATACTCTGATAAACTGAGCTCTTCGTGGGACTTCGCATTCTAATAACGACTCGACTGCCAAAGCAAACGCATGTTCTTGGCACATTGGCGAAACATAATCAAGGCGATCAAAATATGGTATAGCCTGCAAATATGTTTTATGCTCAATAAGCTTTTCCGTACCACGATGCAGTAGCCCAATATGAGGATCGGCGTTATTTACTACTTCTCCGTCCATTTCAAGAATTAACCTTAAAACTCCGTGAGTTGCCGGATGTTGCGGACCAAGATTCAGAGTTATAGTTTTGGTGTTGTTAGTCATGGTTAGTAATTATATATTGATCAAACGTCATTGCGAGAAGAATTACGTAGTAATTCGACGCAGCAATCTCAGGAGTATTATTTCATGAGATTGCCACGCAGCCTAAGGATGCTCGCAATGACGGTTTTGATGTAATTCTATTTCTGGATACCCGCTTTCACGGGAATGACATCAGTTGCCTTTTCATCCCCAGGTAATACATAACTCGGGCTATGCCAGTGAGAGCTAAAATCAAACTCACGATATTCTATATCTAAATCGACCTGCTCATAAGCTACTTTCTTTAGTTTCTCATCATATTTAACCTGCGTATAACCAGTTAACGGGAAATCTTTACGCAAGGGATGCCCCTCAAATTCATAATCGGTAAGTATCCGTCTTTTATCGTCATTGCCGTCAAAATTTACACCGTACATATCGTAAACTTCACGCTCATACCAACAAGCTGCACTAAATATATTCATTGCCGAAGGTATAGTTTCTTTTTCTGATGTTTGTACTTTTATTATAAGACGCTTATTTAATTTTAGGCTTAGTAAGTTGTAAATTACTTCAAATCTTTTATCTCTTTCAGGAAAATCAGTTCCAAATAAATCAGTAAGTACAGTAAAGCGTAATTCCCCCGATTCTTTTAAAGCTTTTAAAAACGGTAATAAAAAATTCGGCTCGATTTTATAAGCTAAGTAATCCTTAACTATAATAGGTGTTATTAAAATACTAGATTTAGCTGCAAGTTTTTCAATGAGTTTGTCTAGCGTCATACTTAAAACCTGTAGTGCGTTTAATTTTTTTCTGTAACTGCATAAGCCCGTAAATTAATGCTTCGGCGGTAGGAGGGCAACCAGGGACATATACGTCAACCGGTATGATTCTATCACAGCCGCGCACTACCGAATAAGAGAAATGGTAATAGCCGCCGCCATTAGCACAGCTACCCATTGAAAGCACCCATTTAGGCTCAGCCATCTGATCATATACTTTACGTAGAGCCGGTGCCATTTTGTTAGTAAGCGTTCCTGCAACTATCATAAGGTCGGACTGTCTTGGACTTGGTCTAAATAACATACCGAAGCGATCCATATCATATCTACTTGCTGCTGCCTGCATCATCTCAACAGCACAACAAGCAAGCCCAAAAGTCATAGGCCATAAGGAATTAGCTCTCGCCCAGCCTATAACGTCGTCAACTTTAGTGAGTAAGAATCCTCTATTAGAAAGCTCATTATTTAATAATTCGTCTTCTTGATAAAAACTGTGTTTCATATAATTACCAGTCTAAAGCTCCTTTCTTCCATTCATATATGAACCCGATAGTAAGTACGAATAAGAAAAATATCATTGAGAAAAAGCCTATTTTACCTATCATATTAAGGCTAATAGCCCAAGGCGCTAAAAATGCGATTTCAAGGTCAAAGATAATAAATAAAATAGCAACTAAGTAAAAACGTATGTCAAATTTTGACCTTGCATCGCCAAAAGGCTCAAAACCACACTCATAAGGCTCTAGCTTATCTTTATTATATTTCTTTGTCGATAATAGGTTAGGTAGAATCATTATTAAGCCGGAAACCAATACCGCAATACCGAAAAATATAGCAATCGGTAGATATTTTTGTAAAAGCTCTGAGTTTTGTAGCATATGTTTTTATTGTTTTTCGTCATTGCGAGGAGAATTACACAGTAATTCGACGAAGCAATCTCAGGATATTTGACGAGATTGCCACGCAGCTTACGGCTGCTCGCAATGACGTATGTTTAATGACAATATTCTATATCTATACCAAATAGCATCAATTATCAACGACAATATCAGGTTTAACTAGCAACTTCATTAAAACTAGTACCCAAATACCGCTTGATATCCACCATATTTGCCAAATATTATATGAAATCATGCTGATAATATAGTAATTTATGAAGCATGAATAAGAAGCTGCTCTAAAATTAGAACTCTTTATATTATCGATTTGTTTTAAATATTTATAGATTAAACTTAAAAATAATATTAACCCTATTATACCAAGTTCAAGAGTAATTTGTAATATATTATTATGAGGGTGTAATGGAAGCGGATGCCATTTTTTACCTTTATAATCAATCATTTCATCATTACTAACCTCGATATGTTTAGAAGCAGCAAAGCCATAGCCTAAAATCGGCTTTAAGGTGATTTTGTTTGCAACGAAATGCCAAATAAATAAACGATGTGTAGCTGATGGTTGTGTAGATAAATATTTTTCAGATAAATCAAGTGGTTCTATTTGTTTAGCTATAAAGGGGAATAATAATGATCCGGTAATTAAACTTATTGCAATTAATTTGAAAAATATCGACTTTATAAGCCTTGCTAAAATAAATATTACTCCTCCTATACCAAACCCTAAATAACTTGCTAAACTATCGGAAATAGTTAGTAAATAAAGCGCTAATATATATAGCATTAAGGCGTGTCTTCTTCTACCGCTAGAAAGTAGAATTATAATTGCTACCCAGGCGGTAATTGAAAGTAAAGCACAACCCCGATCTAGCATATATAAGCCAAAATTGGTTTTGAATATTCTTGTTAAAAATCCATGAGAAGAATATTCAATGAAGAATAATAATATTGCCGTGAGGATTCCTAGTATTAAGGCTTTTTTGAGCTGTAAGCGATTCCCGAAGGGGGCAGAATTACTAACTATGAATCCAAGAAGTAAGAGTATGAAAACTTGAATAAAAGTAGCTAAACTATTAATAGGACGAATTGCGAATAAACAAGATATAAAGCACCAAGCGGTGAATAATAGTTCGGTTTTTATCGTCATTGCGAGAAAAAACTGTAAGTTTTGACGAAGCAATCTCAGGAGACCTACTTTATGAGATTGCCACGCTCCTTTTGGTCGCTCGCAATGACGATTAATACCTCGCAGAAATAACATTAGCAAAAAAATTGTAACAGTAGCTGCAACCGATAAGCCCGCTACCATCCCAAGGCTTGGAATTAAAAATATTAAACTTGAAATTAAATATTGCATCTAAAAACAATCTTTAGCAAAAATTTCGTAGATTGGGTGTTCAAACGTTGAAAGTGAAATGCTTGAAGAAATCATCCATCCTTGAAGGAGTAAATTAGGATCTTCGTCTATTTTATATTCCGTTATGGTCATCAACAAATAATTATCTTCATTATACGGATCAAGGTTTTTTATACATTTATGTAATTTGATTTTTATATTACCGAAATATTTTTCCCCTCCAACTTTCAAATTAATTTCTTCAGAAGTGGCAGTAATTTTATTTAGAACAATAATTTTACCGTTTGTATAGCTCTTAAACTCGGAACTATCATTAATATTATCGTTTGAGTTTAAAACAGGATGATTTTCATCAAGAGGGATAAATACATCGTTTTCAATATCTTCGGTTGTAGTAACCGACTCTAAATTTTCTGCAAATATAGAAGAGTAAGCGCATATGATCGTGATAAAAACAATTCGTAGTAACTTCATAAATAAACATATTATTTTTCAAAATTATATACTATAGGGGATTAATGGCAATGATAATTTGTGATAAGGTTTTAACATCATTGCGAGAAGAATTACAGAGTAATTCGACGAAGCAATCTTAGGATATTTGACGAGATTGCCACGCTCCTTTCAGTCGCTCGCAATGACGGGGCGAGGCAATGCCCGCTCGCAATGACGATGTAGGTACAATACTCCATTCTAAAGAACTCTTAAATTCTATTTTACGGCAGGATTTCCATAGCTTTATAATTAAGGTCTTTAATACTATTAATCCGGGAGTAGAGTATTACCCAAGTAAACATATAAGAATAATTACCGATTATTTAAATGCGGTACAAAGCGGTGATATTAAACGTTTAATAATCAATATACCGCCAAGGAGTTTAAAATCTATTTGTGTTAGTGTTGCTTGGCCTGCTTATTTACTTGGGACAAGTCCCGCCAAAAGAATTATGGCTGCCAGCTATTCTCAAATACTTAGCATTAAACACTCACTAGATTGTCGGTTTATTTTAAATTCCGATTGGTATAAGGAACTTTTTCCGAGTACTATCCTTAGTAAAACTCATAATCAAAAAAGTAAGTTTTAACGACTGCTAACAGCTTTAGATTTGCAACATCGGCTGGAGGAACGGCAACATGTGAGGGTGGTGATATCTTAATTATCGATGATCCTCATAATCCTACGCAAATCCATTCTTATAAAATACGTAAGAAAGTTATAGATTGGTTTGAGCAAACTTTTGTGAGCAGACTGAATAATCGTAATAAGGGAGCGATAGTTCTAGTTATGCAGCGTCTTCATAGTGATGATTTATCCGGTTATCTACTTAGTAATAGCAGTTCATGGCATCATTTGAAAATTCCGGCGATTAGCATTCAAGATTACTCTTTTAAATTAATGAATAAAGAATATCAATATTTTAGCGGTGAAGTATTAGACAACTATAAAGAGTCTCCTGATTGCTTAGCAAAGCTAGAGCAGGAAATAGGTAGCTATAATTATAATGCTCAATATTTGCAAGAACCGATATCTACAGGGTCATCGCTACTTAATATGGAGGATATGAGCTTTTATGAAAATCTGTCTGAGAAGTTTGATTATTTTATTCACAGCTGGGATACGGCAATTAAGATTTCCGAAGATTCCGATTATAGTGTTTGTACTATATGGGGAATTTTAGATCAGAGATATTATCTAGTATCATTAGGACGGAAAAAGATTAATTATCCCGAGCTTAAAAATATAACGGAAAAATTAGCTAGAGAATATCAGCCGAGGTTTATATTAATTGAAGATAAAGCAAGCGGTCAACAATTGATTCAAGATATAGGGTTTTTAGGCGATAATATTAGAGTGATCGAGATTAAGCCGAGGTTCGATAAAATTACAAGATTCGCCTCGGTAGTTCCTTTATTTCAATCAGCTAGTGTTTTAATACCCAAACAACCAAGCATAATTTTAAAGGAATTACTGAATTTTCCTCATATTAAAAATGACGATATAGTGAATTCCGTTAGCCAGTTTTTGAATTTTATGAAAGATAAATCGTTTAAATATCCTGCAAGGATTAGGAGTTTAATATAAAAATAGTTGCTTTTTTGGATGGATGTTGGTAGTATTACAGCGGTTTAGTAGTGGCTTTAAAAACGTCATTGCGAGGAAAGGCGAGGCCTTGACGCGGCAATCTCAGGAATTTTGTGCTGCTTCATGGGATTGCCACGCTCCTTTTAGTCGCTCGCAATGACGATAGACATAATAAAAACAACCAAGGCTGGGTAGCAAAGTGGTAATGCCGTGGACTGCAAATCCTCTATTCGTCGGTTCGATTCCGACCCTGGCCTCCATATAAAAATTAACACATCTTATGGAATTTATTTCGCAATTCCTAGAAATGCTCTTAGCGGAGCGAGCATTATCAAAAAACTCCATACTTAGCTATAAGCGTGACCTATTCGATTTTCAAAATTATCTTGCTAAACAAAGATTATCCGAATTAAATATTACCACAGAGAATGTTAGAGATTGGATTGAATATCTAGCAAGTAATGATTTACAAGCACGTTCAATTAACCGAAAAATATCAACTATAAAAAGCTATTATGAATTTTTAATTAGCGAAAATCATACTGCCTTTAATCCAGTTCTTAACGTAGATTTACCGAAATATCAAAATAAACTTCCCGAAATATTGTCTATAGATCAAATTAAATCGTTACTTAAATATTGCTCGCAAGATAATTCTCCTGAAGGTATACGGCTTAATGCTATGATTCATTTGCTTTATGCTAGCGGCCTTAGAGTCTCGGAGCTTGTGAGTCTTAAACTTACTGATATTCTAACTAATAAAACATCTAAAGGAGAAGTAAGAAAAATATTTTCGGTGCTTGGTAAAGGTAGTAAGGAAAGAGTCATAGTAATAAATGAGCAGGCAGTTATCTCTATTGCTAAATATCTTGCAATTAGAGATGTTTTTGTGAATAAAGCTAAACCAAAAAATCACATTTATTTATTTCCCTCATCAGCTTTAGCAGGTTATATGACTAGGCAAAATTTTGCAATTCTGTTAAAATCTGCCGCTCTTTATGCCAATCTTAACTCTGAACATATTTCTCCTCATATATTACGCCACAGCTTTGCAAGTCATTTACTTGAGGGCGGAGCAGACTTAAGAGTAATTCAAGAGTTACTCGGTCATGCTGATATATCAACTACCCAAATATATACTCATCTTCAAACTAATCACCTCAAAAAAGTATTATTGCATCACCCCCTTAACAAAGATTAATTTATCTTAATCTTTTATAAAGTGCTTGTTAATATTTTTTAACTAAATATAATACTCCTTTTTAATTTAAGGAATAAATTATATGAAGCTAAAAGAAATTATGCTCTCTTGTATTAGTAAACCTAGAGCAATTGAAAAAGAATATCCTCGATTAGCTCAAAAGAAAGAATCAGGATTCAATGTTTATTCCGGGTTAGGTCAAAGAAACTTAGAAAGAGAAGATTATTTAAAGTTAGTTCAAAAGGTCAATGATAAAGATAAAATCTTTATAAATGAAATAATTAACAATATTTTGCGAAAGAAAATTACATTAGATGATTTAAACAATTTAAAAGAATTAAAAAAAAAAGAAAATAAAGAACTTTTTCTTGAAGATTTAAAATTGCTAGCATGTGATGAGGCATTACATGAACTTAATCAAGAAATAATGAAACATGCTTTAGATTTAGCTGAGTCCAATGATCCGGCTTTTTTGCTTCGTGGTTCAAATAATGGAATATTTCGTGACTTATTCTATCTAGAAGCAAAAAATAACAAGTGGGATATAACTATAGATGATAATCAAGTATTAACATTTAGTTTGCCTCAGTGGTTGCTTGAACTTTATCAATCTTTAACTATCAATTTTTATGAAAAAAAATTTGAAGAAAAGGAATTGCAGAAAAAATTAT
>NZ_MXAX01000185.1:0-2344 GCF_019249195.1 Rickettsia sp. TH2014
ATAATTTTTATAATGTCTGTAAGATTAAATCTTGACTTCTACAATATAAACACTATGCTATATTACATAAACAAAACTCTTTCGAATAATAAAATACAAGCTATCATTTTAGGGATAATCGGGCTTGGTATTGTTTCCGTTCTCACATCATATAATATAGACGATCCGTCTTTTAATTCGGTTACAACAGAATATCCTAGCAATTTAGTCGGAATTGCAGGCTCTTATTTATCAGACTTTTTATATCAATTTTTTGGGTTAGCTGCTTTTATCATACCGCTTGCTTGCTTTGTTTGGGGTAGGAATTGTTGGTATGGAAGATATCGCGACTCATTTATCCGTATATTTGTAATGTTGCTTGCTCTCATTAGCAGTAGCACATTATTATCTAAGATTAAGCTAGAATTTATACCTGCAAATGCAGGGGGAGCCGTTGGAATAATAGCTTCTAATTTTTTTGAGCGATTTACAAATCAACTATACTTATTGTTAATATTTTTTACCTTTATTATATTAGTTGTTTTACTTGAAATTAAATTTACTTCTTTAAGTAATTTTATTATTAAGCTAGGTAAATTTTTAATCTATCGGGTACAATATTTTTTACATAATGTATTTTCACGATTATCGTCGATAAGATTATTCCCTACTAAAAACAATGATAAGATAAATATAACTTCTTCTTACCAAAAGCCTGTAAGTGAAAAAGTAAAATTCACTGAAGAAGCAAAACCTATACCTGCAAATCTTATAAAATTCTTTAGAAAACCCCCAGTAGCTCCTAAAATATCTCAAAGCGAAATAGCAGCATTGCCGCCTATTTCGTTATTACGTGATCCTGAAAGCCATCATGTAAAAGGGGCTTCTTCCTCAGAGCTTAAGCAAAAAGCTGAAGAGTTATTAACCGTGCTGAATGATTTTGGAGTTAAAGGGCAGATAATTAACATCAACCAAGGGCCTGTTGTAACTCAATATGAGTTTGAGCCGGCAGCAGGCACTAAAACATCAAGGGTAGTAGGATTATCCGACGATATAGCACGCTCGCTTTCGGCTCTATCGACAAGGATAGCAGTCATACCCGGTAAGAATGTGCTTGGCATTGAGCTTCCTAATAAGCAGCGTGAATTCTTTTGTTTAAAAGAACTGATAGAAACTCCAGAGTACCAAGACAAATCAACTTTATTGCCGTTAGTTTTGGGTAAAGATTTAGCAGGTAAGCCGCTAATTGCAGATCTTGCTAAAATGCCTCATTTATTAGTAGCAGGAACCACCGGCTCAGGTAAATCGGTCGGTATTAACGCTATGATAGTCTCGCTCTTGTACCGCTATACTCCTGAAGAATGTCGCTTTATCATGATTGACCCGAAAATGCTTGAATTATCGGCTTATGACGGAATACCGCATTTGCTAACTCCCGTAGTAACCGAGCCTTCTAAAGCGGTAGTTGCTCTTAAATGGGCAGTTAAGGAAATGGAAAATCGCTATAGAATGATGAGCAATATCGGCGTTAAGAATATCGCAGGTTATAATGCAAAAATCTTAGAAGCAGTTAAAGAAAATAGAGTAATTGAGCGTTCGATTCAAACGGGCTTTGACCCTGAAACCGGCAAGCCTATTTATGAAACCGTTACGATGAATATGGAAAAGCTACCTTACATAGTAGTTATTGTCGATGAGATGGCTGATTTAATGCTAGTGGCCGGTAAGGATATCGAGATGCTGATTCAAAGGCTTGCCCAAATGGCAAGAGCCGCCGGCATCCATATTATTATGGCAACACAAAGACCTTCGGTAGACGTTATTACCGGTGTCATTAAAGCCAACTTTCCAAGCCGTATTAGCTTTAAAGTTACCTCTAAAATCGATAGCCGAACGATTTTAGGCGAGCAAGGTTCCGAGCAGTTACTAGGTATGGGTGATATGCTATTTATGGGGAGCACTTCAAAGATAAGTAGGGTACACGGACCGTTTGTTAATGAAGCAGAAATCGAGAAAATTACGGAATATTTGAAAGAAACCGGTGCGCCTGAATATATCTCTGCCGTTACCGAGCAGCCTGAAGAAGACGATAGTAGCATTGATATCGGTGACGGCACGTCTGATGAAGTGCTTTACAAAAAAGCCGTGCAGATAGTGCGTGACGAACGTAAATCCTCCATTAGCTATATCCAAAGGTCGCTTAGAATCGGCTATAACAAAGCTGCTAATTTGGTTGAGAAGATGGAGAAAGAGGGAATAGTCTCACCGCCGAATCATACAGGTAAAAGAGAGATATTACTGCCCGAGAGGTAGGAGTTGTTTTTCGTCATTCTCGCAAGGCGTTGTTGCGTGGAGATTAAAAAAA
>NZ_MXAX01000186.1:0-1643 GCF_019249195.1 Rickettsia sp. TH2014
ATAATTTTTATAATGTCTGTAAGATTAAATCTTGACTTCTACAATTTTCAGTATCTTTAGTATTTTCTGCATCAACAAAATATCCACCACCATTATAAAAAGCATAACTATCCTTAATATTTAAATTAAGTGTTGGATTTATTTTTAGGTAAGCGGCTCTTGCTCCTTTATTTGAATTATAGTAGTAAGGAGCAAGCAATGGTCCTCTAACCGTTCCATTGAAAATCTTTAATTCTCTTTCACCTATAACTTCTATATTTGTTCCTTTAGCAAATTCTAAATAATTGCCGCTATAATAACTACCGGCACATATTCCAAGAAAATTACCGCCATTTTTTAAATAATTTTTTATATTATTATTTCCTTTGCCTTGCAATTTGTGTACATAGTATAAATCTCTTCCACCGAGTAAAATAAGTAATAAGGTGTTTTGAACCCACTTTCCGCCTATAATGTCTTGTGCAGTAATATAATCTACCTCATACTTTGGAGCATAAAGTTTTAAGTTATGCACGCAATGCTTAATACTTTCTTTTGAAACTCCTAAATCATTATAAATTTTTATTTTCATTTTTATATTATTGACAAGAACATTATATAATTCTATTTAGTGTAATTACTTAAAAATAAATTATGAGGTAATTTTATGCAACTTAATTCAGTCTCGCTACCGTTAACCAAAAGGCAAGCAATAGAAATAGTTTTAGGAGTGGCATTACTTACTATTTGTTCACAAATATTAATACCTATGAAGCCTATATTTATTTCATTGCAAACCGTTGCAGTGATGTTCATCGGACTTACATATAATAAGACTACAGCACCTTTAACTATACTCTCTTACATAACTCTTGGAGCAATGGGAATCCCTGTGTTTGGAGAGTTTTCGAGCGGGTTACGAATATTATTCGGTCCTACCGCAGGATATCTAGCGGGTTTCATAGTTGCCGTATATATTATGGCTAGCTTAAAAGATAAAATTTTTATTTCTAATAAATTGTTAAATCAGATATCTTTATGTTTGATCGGTAATATAATTATTATGAGTTTAGGCTGGTTATGGTTATCCAAATTTTTAGGATTAAAAGAAGCATTTCATAGCGGAGTACTCTTTTTCATTATACCGGGTATAATTAAATCGGTATTATTAGTAGGGCTAGTTAACATAGTAAAACCACAAACTCGATGAACTTCAAAATTTGACTGTAGTGAAATACAAGTATAGTGTAGATTATAATATAATATGTTATAATCTATATTATCAATATTGTTGTGCAGGTATAAAATGACAAAAAACACTCCAACTAGTATATACTTAGAAACCAATTTAAGTGAAAAAATTACATTGATGGCTGCAGAATTACATTGTCGTCCAAACGATTTAATTAATGAAGCTGTACGTTTATTTGTCGAGGGACAGGAACGTATTAAACAATTAAAAGCAGAAGATGTTAAACGGCAATCTTTGTTATCTAGGGAACAAAAAAAATTAGAAGAGGAATGGGAAAATCAAGATTACACAGATTGGATTTAATAAATGGACAAAATAGAAATTAAGATGTAATAGTTGAGATTTAATCTTACATTTAGTAAAATTAAGATAATANNNAATGGAGGATTAGAGATGAATCTAAATCAAAAAA
>NZ_MXAX01000187.1:0-1228 GCF_019249195.1 Rickettsia sp. TH2014
ATAATTTTTATAATGTCTGTAAGATTAAATCTTGACTTCTGCATAAACGTATGTCTATACTTCACGCTACAATCTTAACCGTTTTTCCTGAAATGTTCCCTGGGACTCTAGGACATTCTTTAGCAGGGCAGGCTCTGAAAAAAAATATTTGGTCATATTATGTTATTAATATTCGGGATTTCGGTCTAACTAAGCATAAAAATGTCGATGATGAAGCTTACGGCGGTGGTGACGGGCTTATAATGCGTCCTGATGTTTTAGGCAGTAGTATAGATCATGCCCTTGCTTTAAATCCTAATGCTGAAATTTACTATCCTTCACCTCGCGGTAGAATCTTTACTCAAAGCTTTGCTAAGGAGATGTTAAAAAATAAAAACCTTATATTCTTATGTGGACGTTACGAAGGGATTGACGAACGTGTAATTGAAGAGTATAATGTTAAAGAAACTAGTGTAGGCGACTACATTTTATCCGGCGGAGAGATACCTACCCTTACCATTCTCGATTGCTTAATTAGACTACTGCCAGGTGTTTTAATGAACCAAAATACCTTATCTTCCGAGTCTTTTGAAGAAGACGGGGAATTTAAGGGCGGGCTTGAATGCGGTCTATATACAAGACCTGAAATTTGGCGTGATCGTGCTGTACCGAGTGTTTTATTATCCGGTAACCACAGGCTAATTAATGAGTGGAAAAAAGAGCAATCACGTATGATTACTAAATTACGCCGTCCGGAGTTACTTAAAGATTTATAGAGTTAAGGAGTTAAAAAATGAATATTATTGACCACTTTGAACAGGAAAATATTTCAAAGCTTACTGCAAATAAAAAAATTCCTGATTTTGAAGCCGGTGATACAGTTAAGGTAACTGTTAAAATTATTGATAGATCGATTGAGAAAGACGGTAAGGAAAAATTAACGGAAAGATTTCAAGCTTATGAAGGTGTAGTTATCGCAAAAAGAAATCGCGGTATTACTTCATCTTTCTTAGTACGTAAAATTAGCCATGGTGAAGGTGTCGAAAGACGCTTTATGACTTACTCGCCGATAGTACACTCTATTGATGTAGTAAAATACGGGGCAGTTCGTCGTGCTAAACTCTACTATTTAAGACAAAGAAGCGGTAAGTCGGCTAGAATTAAAGAGAGACATATTCCTATTGTTAAAACCAAAACAGCAAAAGCTTAAGTATACTCGGTCAATTGTAATAGTTGAGATTTAATCTTA
>NZ_MXAX01000188.1:0-4434 GCF_019249195.1 Rickettsia sp. TH2014
AGCTTTTTAATAGGCGTAACTGCAATATGGCGGCATGATCCTTCATTTTAATGGTCCTGAAATTCTAAATGATCCAGTTAAAAAAACGGCTTGGGATAATTTATGGATAGATTCTAATAATAATGAAGCAAGAAATTTGTTAAGTCAATTAACTGAGAATGATGTAAAATGTTTAGCAGATATTTTAGATCAGTTTTAAAAGGAAAATTTTTGATATTAAAATTTGCTTTATTTTTGTAATACCTTACTTATATAAATCAAGCTGGCGGAGAGAGGGGGATTCGAACCCCCGACACGTTGCCGTGAACACGCTTTCCAGGCATGCGCCTTAAACCGCTCGGTCCATCTCTCCAAAATTTTTAGCATTGCCTGTATGGCTTTCTATGTTATTCTCACAAGGTATTTGCGTGGATCAATTTCACCTATGTCGTCATACCGTGGCTTGACCACAGGATCCAGTTAAAAATATTAGTATTTTTTATTGTTTTTTGGATATCGTAGTCAAGCCACGGTATAACACCGAATGCGTTTTTCGCTCCACGCAACAATACCACTCGCAATGACAACTCGGTATTCATGCTGGTAATGCTAAGACTTATTCTTAGAAAAAATATTATTAGCTTCTTCTAGCTCATTTTTAGTATTAACACCAACAATTAAATCATGATCAGTAGACAATAAATATGAAACTTTTTCACCATGATTTTTGCATATTTTTACTATTTCAGTTAAATAAACTTCCTTATTACCGTTAGTATTAGTAGCAAATAAAGGTAAGTATTTATTTAAAATTCCGCTACTGAAAGCCATAATACCTGAATTACAGAGTTTTATATTTTTCTCTTCTTCACTTGCGTTTTTATGTTCGATTATCTCTAAGAATTCACCATTTTTATCAGTAGCTATTCTTCCATATTGAGCCGGATTTGCTCTCTCAAAGCTTAAAGTCACTAATGCAGAATTAGTAAGGCTTAAATAATCTATTAATTCATGTATAAGTTTTGGAGTAATAAGAGGATGATCACCGTATAAAACTAATATTGTTTTATTTTTATCAATTAAATCTATTGCTGCATGAGTAGCATGAGCTGTGCCTTTAGGTTCCTCTTGCAGTACAAAGCGACACATATTTTCATAGGACGTTAAATGTTTTTTAAGTTCTTCTGAATAAACTATAATTACATCATTTGTGATGTTAAGCGAATTCTTTAATACTGTTTCAAGCATTGGAACTCCGCCGACTTTATGCATTACTTTCGGTAAATCGGATTCCATTCTAGTACCTTTACCGGCTGCTAAAATAATTATTTGATAATTTGCATCGTTATAAGTCATTCTTCTCCTTGTATTATTTCGTAAACATCATCAGATAATTCATAATTCCCGAAAACTCTTTGCACATCATCGCTGTCTTCTAAAATTTCCACAAGCTTTAGTAATTTTTCAGCTTTTTCCTTATCATCTATAATTATTGTATTTAATGGAATCCAGCCTATATAAGAGTCTTCAGGTATACCGTATTTGCCGGTTAAAAATTCTAGAACTTTAGAAAAATTTTCAATATCCGTATAGATTGTATGGAATATTTCATCAGATACGATATCATCCCCTCCAGCTTCTATGGCTGCCTCAAAAATATCTTCATTCGATGCTATGTTTGTTGGATACTGGATAACCCCGCAATGTTTGAATAAATAATTAACGCTACCTGTTTCACCTAAGCTGCCACCGTATTTGGTAAAACCGGAACGCACTTCGGCAGCAGTACGGTTTTTATTATCAGTTAAAGCTTCAACTATTATAGCAATACCATTCGGTGCATAACCTTCATATCTAATTTCCGTATAATTTTCGGTATTAGCATCGTCAGCACTATTAATAGCTTTGTCTATTCTTTCTTTTGGGAGATTTTGACTGCGTGCGGCGGTTAAAGCATGTCTAAGACGCGGATTATTTTCAGGGATATTAGAAGAACCGGTTTTAACTGCAGTAACTATTTCACGAATTAATTTAGTGAAAACTTTTGCTCTTTTTTTATCTTGAGCCCCTTTACGATGCTGAATATTTTTAAACTTTGAGTGACCGGCCATATTCTATCTAGAAACAATTAACCTTGTTTTGCTTTAAATCTTTTGTTTTTTTTATTTATTACAAAAATTTTGCCTCTTCTTTTAACAATTTGACAATCTTTATCACGTTTTTTTAGTGATTTTAATGAGCTAACGACTTTCATAGAATATACTTAATTACATTTAATTTGGACTAATAATAAACATTTTCATTTAATCAGTCAATTACCAATTTAAAGCATTTTAAAACAAAATACCATGTTTCATGGTTTTATTGACATATATTAATAAAATAATGTGTTATGTATTTATAAAAATTAAGAGATACCATATTTTATGGTTTTTTGAGTATAAATTTAACCCATAATTATAAAAAGGTCAAATTATGAAAAAATATTCGCCATATGATTTTAATCAAGCAACTATAAATGAAATCAAACAAAATGGAAGAAAATGGAGTTTAGACAAACCATATTATGATGAATTTCTTGTTGAATTACCGAAATTAGTTCAAAAATTTGATCTATCTGAAATAATTACAAAAGTAGATTATCCAGGTAAACATGTATCCATATTTAATGCAGTAGGGAAGCTAGCATCCTATGCTCAGCTTGCTAAATGGGCTGAGAATGCTATTAAAGATGTGCAGCAAGGTGAAAATGAAAAAGCTAATAATCAATGGAAAGCTATAAAAGCAGTGTTAGAGTATGCTAAAACATCAGGTATAGATTATTGTAGTTTAATAAGAGGTTGGGAAAATAATAAAGGAGCAGCACAAGGCGATCAGATACTAAAACTACTAGAGCACAATTTACAAGAAACAAAAAACCATAAAATTAAATCAAAAATATTTAGTCTTATATTAGAAGAAGCAAATAAAGGAGAATACGGTTTATACACTATTCCTAGTAATTATAAAAATAATGAAAATGTAAAACATGCAGTTGCAAAACATCAAGTATTTGTTAATGATGAGCTTGCAACATTAGCAGTATGTTGGGCTACTATAGAACCTACAGAAGAGTTATTTGAAGATGAATCTCTTGAAGAAGAATCAAATATTTCTCGTAACGATTTTACTCCACCGCCGGAAATGCCGCAATATATAGACCTTGGTAATTCTGAGCAACTTGCAGCATTGTTTAGTCAAGCAATAGCTCTCGCTAATAAAGCAACTTCAACACCTGGAAATTATCAAGCATGGCAAAATCATGCCGGTTCAATATTAAATAATGCAGAATTAGGTGAACAACCTTCTACTAGTTCAAATACCGCTAGCTCTAATACAGTAGTGTTTAATGTTAAAGAAAGTATTAATGAAATCAATAAGTTAATAAAAAATTACAAAATAGTAATCAGTGAAGAATATATAAATAGAGTCTTAGAAACCGAAGATGCAGAGATAATAGATCAAGCTTTAAATAAGCCTCACTTTATTAAACCAGGACTTCTCATAATAGTAGAAAATCTTACGAAATCATTAGGTAATCATTACGCTTCTCTGAATTTTGTAAGTAAATCTTTATTTGTAGAGTCAGATGAGTTTCAAAATTTAGCAGAATTTATAGAAGATTTACTACCTATATTAGATAAAGAAAGTAAAACTCTAAAATATGAATATTGTAAAGTAATAACAGAAGGAACAAGTAATCCATTACAAGTATTAGGTGCTATGTTTGGTGGAGAACCATTAAATCCATTAAAAATAGCAGCAGAAACATATATAAAATGGTATGAAGAACATTTTTCTAGAAGTGAAAATTTTGACACTACCGGAAGTAATTTAAACAACCATGAAGTCGATTCTTTAGGCGATACTTTACAGGCTGATCTTGATTTAGGTTAAGTTTTCAAATCTTAAATATCATAACTATCTTTGCTTCATAAGGGAAGTTATGATACTTGTCTTTTTTATTAAAAATAATTAATAATTTCTATACACAAATCTTATATTTTATTGACAAAATTTTACAAATTCTATATATTGCCGTTTTCAAAAATTCAGAATCCATATTCCATGGTTTTTTAAGATTTGAATTTAATTTAAATAAAGATATATTTTTGTGAAAGAGTCATTAGTTGAAAAATTAAAAAAAGATACAGTAAGACCACTAGAGACGACAGATTATTTGAGTATACTTATCGAAATTAAAAAGTTTATTGAAGCTAGTAATATTGATAATATAGCGTTAAGGCAAAGCTTGTTGTCCTTAGAGCAGGTTTCAAAAGAAGCAAAAAATAATAATGAAGCTATTATAAAAGGTAAGGACATATTAGAGTTACTTGCTCAAATTTACCGGTAACTAAAAGCGATCCATTAAATGTAGAAGTCAAGATTTAATCTTACAGACATTATAAAAATTAT
>NZ_MXAX01000189.1:0-2810 GCF_019249195.1 Rickettsia sp. TH2014
AATGTAAGATTAAATCTCAACTATTACAATGTGGATTAAAGGTTTTCTACAAACATTTTTGTATTTAAAGCACAAAAAGATAAATACCGAAAATTCACTTTATTGCAAGTAATAACAACTTATATTTTTATCGGCTTATCTACCTATAATTTTTGGAGTTTACCTTTTATAATATTTTCTATTGTTATAAATAAAAATTCTATAATTAATTATTTATGGCTTGTTAATAGTATTATTTCGTTTTTATATCTCTTATAGTACTGCTCTGTATATATTAAAGAATTCTTTAAAAAGCGGAAAAGTAAAATTTCAGGATATAGTAGCGTTGGTTTTATGGGATAGCTATTTTATATTACATACCATCGCTTCATATAAAGCAGTATTTGAAATAATTTTCTGTACTTTCAAATGGAGCAAAACTAAACACGGCACTAGTTTAGAGGATTTTGAGAAAGAATAGACCTCTTGTATAAACAAAGAAGAATTTGAAAGAGGTCCGTAAAAAAAATTATTCTTTCCCCTTGAACTAGCAAAAATAAAATATATATAGTATGTACATTTAAAGATTTAATAATTGGAGGTTAAAATGTCTTTTAAACCATTACATGATAGAATTGCAATAAAGCCTATCGAACACGAAGAAAAAACTAAAGGTGGAATTATTATTCCTGATACCGCAAAAGAAAAGCCGATGCAAGGTGAAATAGTAGCCGTAGGTAACGGTATTCGTAATAAAAAAGGTGAAATTCATCCTTTAGAGCTAAAAATAGGCGATAAAGTTTTATACGGTAAATGGGCAGGCACCGAAATTGAAATTAAAGGCGAAAAACTGATCGTCATGAAAGAAAGCGACGTATTTGGTATTATTAATTAATTATTTATTTTAAGGAGAAATTAAATATGGCAACAAAACTTATTAAACACGGCTCAAAAGCTCGTGAGCAAATGCTGGAAGGCATTGATATACTTGCAGATGCAGTAAAAGTTACTTTAGGCCCAAAAGGCAGAAATGTACTTATCGAGCAATCATTCGGTTCACCGAAAATTACCAAAGACGGTGTGACGGTTGCAAAATCGATCGAGTTAAAAGATAAAATTAGAAATGCAGGAGCTCAGCTATTAAAATCAGCTGCTACAAAAGCTGCAGAAGTAGCCGGTGATGGTACTACTACAGCTACGGTACTTGCTAGAGCATTAGCTCGTGAGGGTAATAAGTTAGTCGCAGCGGGCTATAATCCTATGGATTTAAAGCGTGGTATGGATTTAGCAGTAAACGCAGTAGTAGAAGAAATTAAAAAATCCAGTAAAAAAATCAATAGCCAAGAGGAAATCGCACAGGTTGGTACTATCTCTTCAAACGGTGATAAGGAAATCGGTGAGAAGATTGCTAAGGCAATGGAGGAAGTCGGTAAAGAAGGCGTGATAACCGTTGAAGAAGCAAAGAATTTTAGCTTCGATGTTGAAGTAGTTAAAGGTATGATGTTTGATAGGGGTTATCTATCACCGTATTTTGTAACGAATCCCGAGAAAATGGTTGCTGAGCTTGAAAATCCTTTCATCTTATTATTTGAGAAAAAATTATCAAATTTACAACCGATGTTACCTATACTTGAGGCCGTAGTACAATCACAACGTCCGCTGTTAATTATTGCTGAGGATGTTGAGGGTGAAGCTCTTGCAACGCTTGTAGTCAATAGATTACGTGGTGGTTTAAAAGTTGCGGCAGTAAAAGCCCCAGGTTTTGGTGATAGAAGAAAAGCAATGATGGAAGATATTGCTATCCTAACTAAAGGTGAGCTTATTACTGAAGATTTAGGTATGAAGCTTGAAAATGTGAGTATTAAAAGTCTAGGGACGGCAAAAAGAGTAACAATTTCTAAAGAAAATACCGTAATTGTTGACGGTAACGGTGATAAGAAAAATATTGAAGATAGGGTATTACAAATTAAATCTCAAATAGCTGAAACTACTTCTGATTATGATAAAGAAAAACTACAAGAGCGTTTAGCTAAACTTTCCGGCGGTGTTGCCGTATTAAAGGTCGGCGGTGCTACAGAAGTTGAAGTGAAAGAGCGTAAAGATCGTGTTGAAGATGCGCTTGCTGCTACAAGAGCAGCAGTTGAGGAAGGTGTTGTTGCAGGGGGCGGTGTAACATTACTTCACGCTTCACAAACTTTAAGAAATCTTAAAGTAGATAACAAGGATCAACAAGCAGGTATTGAAATAGTAATAGAAGCTCTAAAAGATCCGTTAAAACAGATTGTTGAAAATGCCGGTGAAAACGGTGGCGTAGTAGTTGGTAAATTACTAGAGCATAAGGATAAAAAATATGGCTTTAACGCTCAAGACATGCAATATGTCGATATGATTAAAGCAGGAATTATCGATCCGGCTAAAGTAGTGCGTACTGCACTTCAAGATGCTGCTTCCGTTGCTTCGTTAATTATTACCACGGAAACTTTAATTGTTGACGAGCCTTCTGATAAAGAAGATTCAATGCCGCCAATGCGTGGTGGTATGGGAGGCATGGGCGGTATGGACTTCTAAGTCTATATCTCCATAAGATATGTTATGCAATAGGTCTAATAAACTCGTCTTGTTGCATTGCACGCTTCCATTATTGCGAGGAGACATTGCTGCATGGATCGGTTTTACCGCCGTCACTCAGTGGCTTGACCTATAGTACCGGACTTCTATTCTATGTCATTCCCGTGAAGCATTGTTGCGTAGACCTGCTTTTCGTCATTGCGAGAAGAATTACGTAGTAATTCGACGAAGCAATCCAGTAAAAATGCTGATTTACAGAATTT
>NZ_MXAX01000190.1:0-2269 GCF_019249195.1 Rickettsia sp. TH2014
TCGTTTGTGTTACTATCCGTATAGGCTACAGATAGTACTTCCATACTATCTAAATCGACTGCTACATGTATCTTCTTCCACTGTTCTCTCTTACGATATAATCCATCCTTACCGTTATAATCCATCCTTACCGTATTTCCTTTGATKCCACCCACTGGTGCTATATACATTTACTCCGGTACTATCAAATACTATCTCTATCATACTTATATATTACTATATGTCAAAACAAAACACTAATGGAAAATTAACTTTTCACTATATCACAAGCATGTAAGTCACGCTTAAAGTACAAGTTACTATTCTTATTTAAGATTACCCTATAAATCTGAACATTTTCAAGTACTCTTTGAACGTAATCTCTTGTTTCTCTAAATGGTATAAGTTCTATCCAGTCAATAACTTTTCTTGTATCTTTTATATCCCTTGGATCACCAAACCTATCTATCCATTTTACTACGTTATGACTTCCGGCATTATAAGAAGCAATAGATAGAATATAAGAACCTTTATGATCATCTAATAATTTTTTGAAATGATGCGAACCAAGTTTAATATTATATACTGGATTCCTAGTTAAATCTGCTACATTACATTTCATATTTATAGATTTTGCGGTATCACAAGCAGTACTCTTAATAAGCTGCATCAGCCCCATGGCATTTGCATAACTCACAGCCCTATGATCAAAGACCGACTCTTGTCTAATTATTCCATAAGTTAAATGAGGTGGGATAGGCAAACCTCCTAGATTATAAGGCGTTGGAAAAGCACAATCCGGAATAAAAGCGTTATTTTGGGCAGCAATTTTTGCCACCTCAACCATATGGTTAGTATTATTATTTGCTTTAATAATATTCGCAATTATTTGAATTTCTGCAGGATTTTTAGTGTTTTTAATCGCTGCTTTGGAATATATCATGGCTAAATTATTCTTATTATATTTAACCAGTAACCTTATTGCTTTAATAATCTCTTTATTTTCTATAGTTTTCCTTTCTTCAGAAGTTATTACGGGAATATGAGGTAAAACTAATTTTGTCCTATTTAATTCAATATTTGCTACCTGTCCGTAAAAGGTAAAAGAATATTTGACTGCCTGCTCGTAAAATTTTCTAGCCGTTTGCTTATCGCCTTTTGCTTCATAAGTACGACCGAGCCAATAAAATCCACGTGCCAAACTAATCGGGGTTTTAACAACTTTGATAAACTTATTAAAATGTAATAATGCTTGATCAGGCTTTTTTAAAAAGCTTAAAGCAAGCCAGCCCGCAAGCCACTCCTGCTCTCTTATAGTTTCAGGGCAGGTGGCAAAGGGTATCGTTGCCATTCTATAGCTATTAGCAAAATCCTTGTAATCGATGAATTCACGAGCATAATAGGATTGAATACGACACCATTTAGCAAAATGTTTACGGTTATTTTTAGCTTTCTTAAACAAAGTAATAACTTCCTTTGTTGGCTTTTGCATTTTTTTAGAATCTAAATAACGATATAACAAACCGGAACTATAGTATTTTTCAGGAATGCTTCTAAAAAGCTTTTCAGCATTTTGTGATTTATTAATAATTGCAATTTGTGCTTTGAAAGAATTACGATAGCCTTGATCAACATATTTTAAGGATTGCTCGGCAGACCTAATATCATTTTTCCATAAATGCTCTTCTATCCGCTCTAAATGATCATTCGCCGTTAAATATTTATGCCACTTATTGTAATATACATTTTCTTCTTCAGAAGTGAAATTGGCATATACCCAAGACTCTTTAATAATAGGTAGTAATATATTCTGATCTTTGATTAAACTACTTGCAGCTGCCGCATAAAATTTATAACCTTTGCCGGTAAGAGGAGAATGTTTACTAAACCAATCAAAAATTACTTTTTTATTTGTATTATTATTTAGATATTCTTCCGCTCTTTCTTCAAGCAGCTTATTTTGAGGCCAATTCGGGTTATTGCGTAAAAATCTTATTACATGTTCAAAACTATTATCTGAATATTTATTATCTAAATATTTCTGAGAAAGTACAATTTTTGTTAAGGCTTTATTATTTACTGCGCAGGCTAAATCTTCAGCCTGAGACCAGTTTTTTTGATCGATATAGGTAAAAACTTGCTTAACATTATCTACAGAATCAGAATTTACCGCATTTGTCATCCCGTGGCTTGACCACGGGATCCAGTTCAAGGCTAATAAAAATATAGAAGTTAATAATTTTATTGTGATTTTCATAAGTTGGTCATGCCTCCATATTGCAGTTATGCC
>NZ_MXAX01000191.1:164-8311 GCF_019249195.1 Rickettsia sp. TH2014
CGTATAGCTTTTTAATAGGCGTAACTGCAATATGGAGGCATGACCGAACCTATTAATTCTCTAATATCATCTAAGCTTTTGTGATTTTTTACTGCTTGAAGAACTGTAAAATCTATAATTGTTTTGGAAAGGGTTGAATCTACTAATTGCTTAATATCTTGCATGCTTCTATGTTTTTCTATTAAATTTTTAATAGAAAAACATAGAAGGTTATCTGAATAAAATGTATATACAAGTTGCTTGATATCTTTTATATCTTTGCTTTTTTCTATTAAAAAAACAAGAGATTTTATTGTATCAGCATTGTTATCTAATAACTCTAATATTATTTTTTATCTTTTATTTTAAATGCCCTATTTAGTGCTGTTCCATGTATAGGATCAATTTTGTTAATTTGATTAGTTTTGATAAGTTCTTTAATTTTTTCTTTAGTTTCTTCTTTAAATTTTCCTTTTAAAAGTTGTTTTTCAGTTTTCAAAGAATCTCTTAGAGCTTTAAACGAGAGGCTTTTACGCATAATTTACCTAAATTAATTTATAGCGTGCGTACTATAGATTAATCTAAATAAATTATCAATATCTTAATTAATAGTAAAATAATTTACGATCTCTTAACTTTAAGCTGTATTTGATGATTCTCTAATTCTACTTTACTTACATAATCAGGCGTGAAATTTTTAGCAAACTCGCCTAAAGTTTGTTCTTTAATAAAGTCTCCATAATTATCAATTATCTTAGATAAATCAAACTCGCTTATTATTGCAATTAAAATCCTGTCGGTTATAGAGAAATCGGCATCTTTTCGAGCCCGTTGTATAAAGCGTACAATGTCTCTTGCGTATCCTTCTTCTATTAATTCAGGAGTTAGCTCTAAATCAAGTATGAACAAGCTACTATCATCCTCAAAACTTGCTGCTCCTTTAATGTGTGAATACGGCTCTAAAACTAGCTTATATTCGTCGCTATTCAAGGTCTCACCGCATATAGCTAAACCGCCTCCGATAGCTTCCCACTCGCCTTTTTTAGAGGCGGATATTATCTCTTTCATTTTAGCGGGAAGACGTTTACCAAGCATTGGGAAATTAATCGATAGTTTTTTGCTTGCGTAATTCTCTAAATCATCACGATAAATTACTGATTTGACATTAATTTCATCTTTAATTAAATCTTCAAAGCTTTTTAGTTTATCATTATGTTTACTGATAATAGTTATACTAGCAAGCGGCTGCCTTACTCTGATATTTTCAGTGCTTCGGATAAACAAGCTATTACTGCAAATATCAAGTACGTTATCCATGGTAGCAACTAGCTCGTGATTTATCTCAAAGCTTGAGAGAGTAGGGTAGTTGCATAGATGGACAGAGATAGAACCGTCATTGCGAGGCGGTGTTGCCGGCGTGGATACTAAACCGTCATTGCGAGGCGCTGAAAGTGCCGCGGCAATCTCGTGAGAATTTCCTGAGATTGCTTCGTCAAGACTTAAGTCTTTCCTCGCAATGACGTCCGGTCGTTTATGACATAACCCCAAATATATCGCCTCCGAAATCATAGGCACTAGTGCCGACATCGCAATTGCCATAGTCTCTAAACATGAATACAGAGTATTATAAGCATTTTGTTTATCTGCATCTTTTTCGCTTTTCCAAAACCTTGCCCTACTTCGTCTGATATACCAATTATTCAATACTTCAAAAAATTCTGAAACTGCGTGATAAGCCGTTTGCGTATCGAAATTATCTAAACTTTCTTCAATTTTATTTACTGCTATTTTGAGCTTAGACAATATATAAATATCAAGCACGTTTTGAGAAGTAAAATTAAGCTCACCTTTAAGCGAATCGGCATTAGCATACATCGTAAAGAAATGGTAGGCATTCCAAATAGGTTTGATGAATAAACGCAGAGTATCAAATACCATCTTACCGTCTTTATCGATTAACAGCTCCTGACCTTTAACAACGTTTGAAGAAAGCATCGTAACTCTTAAAGCGTCAGAGCCGTATTTATCAAATAGCCCCAGCGGATCGGCGTAGTTATTAAGACGCTTTGAGAGCTTTTGACCAGTAGCGTCTAAAATCACGCCGTGACATATACAGTTTAAAAACGGTGTGCGATCAAATAAAGCGGTAGATAATAACATTAAAGTATAAAACCAACCACGTGTTTGAGCTGAGTATTCAACTATAAAATCAGCCGGAAAATGATCCTCAAACCATTCTTTATTTTCAAAAGGGTAGTGGGCTTGCCCGTATGGCATTGAGCCGCTTTCAAACCAGCAATCAAACACATCTTTGATTCTACGCATTGTTGATTTACCGGTTGGATCGTTAGGGTTGGCCCGAGTCAGTTCATCAATAAACGGACGATGTAAATCAGTAACTTTAACGCCGAAATCTTTCTCTAATTCCCCTATAGAACCGTAAACATCTATACGTGGATATTTTGGATCGTCAGATTTCCATACAGGTAGCGGCGTTCCCCAAAATCTATTACGGCTTATTGACCAATCACGGGCATTTTCAAGCCACTTACCAAACAAATTATCTTTAACATGGAAAGGTATCCAGTTAATTTGCTGATTAAGCTCTACCATTCTATCTTTAAACTGTGTAACCTTTACGTACCATGATGGAACGGCCTTATATATAAGAGGCGTATCTGTTCGCCAGCAATGAGGGTAATTATGAATATACTGCTCGGTTTTTAGCCAATTTCCTTGTTCTTTTAATTTGATTATTATTTTGTCATTAGCATCAAATACTTGCAAGCCCTCTAAATCAGGAATTTCTTTGGTGAACTTACCGCTATTATCAACAGGGCAAACAAGCTCAATACCTTTCGATGCACAAAGTATTTGGTCATCTTCACCAAAGCCGGGAGCCATGTGTACGACTCCCGTACCGTCACCCTCAACCACAAAGTCGCCGGCAAATATCTTGAAGCTGTTTGGATGATTCTCGAAATAGCTAAATAACGGCTTATAGCTCAATCCTTGAAGCTCTGAGCCTTTAATAGTAGTAAATTTCTCATCCCCTTTTAGTTCTAGCTCTTTTGTATATTTAGAGACGGAAGAGGCGGCTATAATGTAATAAATATCTCCTTTCGGTACTAACGCATAATCGATATCACTACCGACGGCTAAGGCTAGATTTGAGGGAAGTGTCCAAGGCGTCGTGGTCCAAGCGAGGATTCTATATTCTATGTCACGTCTGTCCCCTTCAATGTCATCCCCGCGTAGGCGGGGATCCATTTTTCCCTGGATTCCCGCTTTCGCGGGAATGACATCGGTTAGTACAAAACTAACAGTTACAGCTTTATCTGCTCGCTCACGATAAGAATTATCAAGCCTTGTTTCAAAATTAGAAAGCGGTGTTTCGCATGCCCAAGAATACGGCATTACCCGCATAGATTCATACAATAACCCCTTATTATATAGCTCTTTAAACGCCCAAAGAACGGATTCCATAAAGTTCTTATCCATCGTTTTATAAGAATTTTTAAAATCCACCCATCGTGCTTGACGAGTTACATATTCTTCCCAGTCACTCGCATATTTCATTACCGAAGCTCTGCAATGGCTATTGAACTTCTCTATACCGAAATTAGTTATTGCAAGACGCCCTGAAATACCAAGTTCTTTCTCTGATTGCATTTCAGCAGGAAGACCGTGACAGTCCCAGCCGAAGCGACGCTCAACTTTCTTACCTTTTACGGTTTGATACCTAGCATATACGTCCTTAATAAAGCCGGTAAGCAAGTGACCGTAATGCGGCAAACCGTTTGCAAAAGGCGGACCGTCATAAAAAATAAATTCTGACTCTCCATTCCTATCATCAATAGATTTTTGGAATATATTATTGTCTTGCCAAAATTTTAGTATCTCTCGCTCTATAGCAGCAAAATCAGCATTTGAACTAACCTCAGGGTAATATTTAGTATTTGTCATTATTTTAGAAATTATTATAATAGTTTGGTTTATTATAATAGATAATGACACAGAGATAAATATATAATTTGTACTAAACTGTTTAATTTTAAGAGACAAATGAAAACCAAGGAACTTTCTAATACTAAAAACTGTGTTAACTCCTATTTGAAAAACCTACTCGATGTCATTCCTGCGAAAGCAGGAATCCATAAAATAAAACTAAAAAACAAAAAATGTATTGGGTATATATTATGTTCTAATAAGCATGGTACTTTATAGTGTATACAGAAGAGTTTACTTATATTAAAGAAGCAATCACAAGAGAGAAAAATTTGAAAAAGTGGAAACGTAACTGGAAAATAGAACTGATAGCAAAAGCTAACGGAAAGATTTAGTTGAGTAGCCCTATGGATTCCTGCTTTTTCAGGAATGACATAAACCTATCTATGCAACAACATCACAATTTCCTCGCAATGACGATACTATACGAATAATATTAAAACTTAGAATTTTCTTTATTTGCTTCTTGATATTTCTGCTTTAAAAATTCATCAACAAATGATTCTGATTTAGAACCATGTTGTTTAAACAATTCTTGAGCTTCTTTTACAGCCTTATGAAAAGTGATTAAATGTAATTCATTACTAGCTTTATTTATAAGTTTCATAGTATTTCTAATTTGATGAAAAATTAATATTACCCATTAAATATACCTACGTAAACATTCTAACTATGGGTATATTTGAAGGGTCGAGTAATTTTTTCATCTGTGAGAAAGTTTTTACTATATTTTCTACGGCAGCCTCAATAAATTTATCGGTTTCAATATAATTCTCCGATTCGTCTTGTATGTAAAAAAGAATAGAGGATACATAAACCGATAGCAATAAACCTCTTTTAGTATAATAGTTAAAATCAAGAGATTTATCTCCGGCATAACGCCAAATAGCATCACAGCTACGGAAAGCAACCTCAGTTCCTTGCATCGGGTTTAATGCAAAATAAGCAGCATTTTTGCTATGAATAATAGGGAGTACAGCTTTGATCCTAATCTTTACCGCTAAAGATATTTTTTCTCTTATTTTTGCCGGCTCTTCTATTGTCTTTAAGCTTTCTAGCATAATATTATCTAAGTAGCTTTCAAAGAATTCTATTATTTCAGATAAACCTTCCGGAAAAACTATTAAAGCATAACCTTTTGCAAAGCCGCATTTTTCTTCTGCTTCTTCAAGTAGTTTATTATTCCATTCATTAAACGGTAATAATTCTAATAAAGATTGCACGAAACTTATTTTTTTGATATGGTGTTCTTCTTTAATGCTCATATTTTTTAACCTTGACATATAACTTAATTATAGGGTATAGTTCAATAAACCACAATATCTTTTAAGGAGAGTAATTTTAGTGATACTAGTAAATGTTCACGCCGGTAATTGTGACAATACGCTTAAGAATTTTAAGAAAAAGCTACAAAGAGAGCTTTATTTTCGTAAGATGAAAGAACAGCGTTATTATGAAACACCTTCAGCGAAGCGTGTTCGTAAAGCACAAGAAGCAGCGAGAAGACGGAGAAAGTTTGCTCGTAAAAAAATGTTTGATGAATAAAATTTCAAACAATTTTAATACTAAATAAAAAGCTAGAAATATTAACATTTCTAGCTTTTTTTGTTATTTAGATTGCTTCGTCAAATTACTTTGTAATTTTCCTTGCAACAAAGCCACGGGTGCTGCCCGCATGGCTCGATGTCATTCCCGTGAGGCATTGTTGCGTGGACCGGTAAAACTCACTGTCTCACCCCGTGACTTGCTAACTAGGTACATAAAAACAATAAAAAACACTAATAATTTTAGTATTTTAACTGGATACCGTAGTCAAGCCACGGTATGACAGCAAAAGTAATGGATTCCTGCTTCCGCAGGAATGACATAAAACGAGCCATGCAACAACGCCTATGGCTGCGTAGCTCATGACGATTAGGTATCCACGCAGCGATGCCTCCGCAGGAATGACATTAAAGTACAAATATTCCCAATTAGCTTTTTTTATGTTATAAAGAATTGTTATAGCCATATAAACCGATCTATGCTTAGTTATCTTAAAAAAAATTTACGTTCTTATTTTTCTAGTAGAGTGCTAATTTTTACTTTAGCAACGGCAGCTATTATTTTTGCGTGTGCTACTTTTTATGTGATATCTTTAGAATCGAAGAATTTTAGTACGATTATTGGGTTCTTATTAATTGATTTAGCAATTTTTTTAATTTTAGGCGTTTTACTAACTCAAAAATTTTTTACTAAAAATAATAATAACGATAGTTCTAAATTACAAAATCGTATTGTAATTGCCTTTAGTTTAGTTGCAGCTATTCCAACTATAATTGTCTCAGTATTTTCTGTTTATTTTTTTAATCTTAGTGTTCAAGCTTGGTTTGATAAGAAGATTTCTACAGTTCTTGATCAATCCGTAATAGTTGCGGAATCTTATATTGCCGAGCATAAATTACAGCTAAAAGAAACGGCTCTAGCCGTTGCTGAAGATTTAAGCGATATGTATTATGATTTAATTCATAATCCCGCTTTATTTACTAAAACACTTAATACCGAAGCAGAGATGCGTTCGCTTGATGAAGCTATAGTTTTAAACAAATCTACTAATACTATAGTAGCTAATAGTTATTTAAGTTTTTCATTATCATTTGCAACTATTCCTGCACATTTAATTAAAAAAGCGGATTTAGGGGAGCCGGTGGAAGTAAAATCCGATCCAACCAAAATAAGGATGCTGATTAAATTAAAAGAATATAATGATGTGTATTTATTAGCCGGTAGATTAGTAGATAATAAAATTATCGATCATATAGATGCAACTAACGGAGCAGCTGCCGAGTATAATAGCCTTAAAAACGAAATAGATAATATACAGATTAAGTTCTCTATAATGTTTATCTTTATTGCCTTGTTACTTCTTTTTGTAGCTATAAGTTTTGGAGTTATATTTACCGCTAAAATAGTAAAGCCTATTAAAAAGTTAGTTACTGCAACTGACAAAGTTAAAGACGGTGATTTAACGGTACAAGTGCCTGAAAATGAAGTGGATAAAGACGAAATAGGTACGCTTTATGCGGCATTTAATAGAATGATCAAGCAGCTTTCTCGTCAGCAACGCGATTTAGTTATAGCACAGAGGGCTATGGCTTGGTCGGATGTTGCAAAAAAAGTAGCCCATGAAATCAAGAATCCGTTAACTCCTATTTTACTTGCTTCTGAAAGATTACTTAAGAAATTTAGTCCTGAAATTAAGGAAAAGGCAGAATTTGAAAATTATTTAAAAATGATTATTCGCCATACTAACGATATTAAAAATATAGTGTCCGAATTTGTTCTTTTTGCACGTCTTCCTGCTCCTAAATTTACGAAAAGTGAATTAGTTTATTTAGTTAAGCATATTGTTGAAGCGCATAAATTACTTAATGATAACATTTTGTATAAATTTGAGTCTAACGTAGATCAATTTGATTTTATGTGTGATGCTACCCAAATAAATCAAGTTATGATCAATTTATTGAAAAACGCAGAAGAGTCAATAGAAGGGCGAGAATCCGGAAAAATAGAAGTTACTATAGATGCTAAAGACGATTTTATTAGCGTTATTGTAATAGATAACGGTAAAGGATTTCCGCCTGAGTTAATAGGCAAAGCTACCGAAAGCTATGTTACGACCAGCAGTAAAGGTATGGGAGTAGGGCTTGCTATAGTTAAAAGAATAGTCGAAGAACATTGTGGCATTCTAGATATAGCGAACAGAGAAGAAGAGGGAGCAATAATCGATATAAAATTCGATTTAAAAGAATTGGATTTGAAAGTCGGACGTTTCGGAGGTTAGAATTATAGTATAGGACAATTCTTGAAAAACCCTGTATGCCATCCCTAGCCCAGCATTATTGCATGGATCAATTCTACCGCTGTCATCCTGTTACTTGATCACTTAATAATAGGCAAAAAGTTATGAATATAGAAATTACAGAGCTTTTAGCAAAAGAACTTATTGCAGAACAATTCCCTAATTGGGCTAATTTATCAATTAAATCGGTTGAATTTAGTGGTCACGATAATAGAACCTTTCATTTAGGCGATGAAATGTTGATTAGATTACCAAGTGCAGAAAAATATGTAGAGACGGTTTCAAAAAAACGGTCATGCCTCCATATTGCAGTTATGCC
>NZ_MXAX01000192.1:0-599 GCF_019249195.1 Rickettsia sp. TH2014
TATTTAGTAGCTGTGAATGATTATAGTAATCAGGACTTAGAGAAGCTAATACTAGATTTTGCAGAAGGGCAAAAGGTAGTAAAAGAAATGGAGCTACATGAGGCAGAAAGCGTGCTTGCACCTTATATGAGTTGCGGCATGGAAGCTAATCAAGAAGCTATGGAACTTGAAGGGATAGACGATGAGGTATCAAATCATGAGATCTTGGCGTGAAAAAAAATCATGCAAGCAGCGAGCTAGAGGAATCTAGCTATGAGTTGCATCTGAATTTTCATCTGAGTTATTACCCGTCAGACCCACATCATCAGATGATAAAAAATCTGAAATATCTGAAGAATTACATGAAGCACTAGGCGGTGTTACGATTACTGATGCACGACCGAATATAAATGGGTTTACTCCCATGTCAATGGTATCATATACATCCTTATTAAAGATATAAATATCATCAATTCTACTATATACACCACTTTTAGGAGCGAGCTTTAATCTGCCATATTGACTCAGATCTGCAATAGTCACATGTATATTTTTAGGTACATATAATATATTGTTATTCATTATGGCGTTATCCGTAATTTTATTGCAAAAAAGGGCAT
>NZ_MXAX01000193.1:0-1220 GCF_019249195.1 Rickettsia sp. TH2014
TATTTAGTAGCTGTGAATGATTATAGTAATCAGGACTTAGAGAAGCTAATACTAGATTTTGCAGAAGGGCAAAAGGTAGTAAAAGAAATGGAGCTACATGAGGCAGAAAGCGTGCTTGCACCTTATATGAGTTGCGGCATGGAAGCTAATCAAGAAGCTATGGAACTTGAAGGGATAGACGATGAGGTATCAAATCATGAGATCTTGGCGTGAAGAATAATAAGGAGTAAATTTGCTATGCAGTATAAAAGCTATAATGTAATAACTGAATCTTTAAATAAAAAGGTTAAGATTTTAGAAAATAAGGTTAAGATTTTAGATCGTCTAAGAACCTCAAATGAGGTAGCAACTAAAGAAGATATGCAAATATTGTCTATATCTACCACATTAGAGAAAGAAGAAATTGCACTAATACTTGAATATAAAGCAAAATCTAGGGAAAAGAAGGAGCAGCATTATCAAACAACGCTCATTGCAACACTAGATGACCGTAATAGATTAATAGAGAAGATTAAAGAAAATGTTACAGATGGCAAACCGTTTGAATATGATATAATTATGAATACGGAGGGTTATCATTGCACGCCTGTACATTTAACGTTCGATAAAGATAAATTGAAAATATTTACAATTGATGCTGCTGATGCACCATCTATTACATATATGCAATTTCTATTCCAGTTAGAAGACATTAAAGATATAGAGAAAGAAATAAATGCTCATTCAGGTTCTATACAAAAAGATAATTTTAGTTGTGCTATATTTAGTATCCAGGATTTGAATACTATGTCAAAGTTAGGTAGTACATTAGGGGAGTATTTACCTCAAATAATGCAGTTAGATATAGCTAAGCTACACCCGCGATTTGTTAAGAATGCACAAAGTATTCAGACTATCCGTAATAATTTAGCAGATCCAAGAAATAGTGCTTTAAAAGTAAGTAAAAATGAAGATTTAAAAGAGTATACTAATAAATATTCTATTAATATAGGGGAACAAAAGAAGAGGAATTATGCAATCACTTATAAAACACTCAAATACCTCAATGCTGCACAAAAAGAACTTAATGATGCATTTAAATCAGGAGGAAATGAGTTAGTAAAAAATATAATACGGAAAAGAACTGGTGGCATAATTTTTGAGGAGTCAAAATATAATTTTGATAATATTAAAATGCAACAAAAACAAAAAGATAATTTATCAGCTGTTGAAAGACTTAA
>NZ_MXAX01000194.1:0-1733 GCF_019249195.1 Rickettsia sp. TH2014
CAACTGTTCAGTAAAGCGATAGATGATGGTCTAAATGCCGTAAATAAATTACATGAGGCAGCGATTCATTTATCAGGTGTTTATGAGCCTATTGCTGAATATGTAACATCATTCTTTGGTAGTAATGATCAACATGAACCTTTATTATTTGATACATATACGCCTAACTCAACAAGCCCTGTTGAAGACTACAAGTTGATAGGTAATAATGCTCAGTTAATAGCGATAGAAGTCTAGTAAAAGGTGATATAGCTAGGAATCACTGGGATTGAGCAAGGGGAAGGTGTTACATTAGTGTCTATTTGGTATAGACGAGGGTAAATAACACGCAGTACAATATGTATAAAGATTTAAAATTACTCAGTTTTATAATAGGAGAATATAATGTTTGAAATTATGAATAAGCAAATTGCACATATGGTGGCACAAATTAGAGCAAAACAGTTAGCGACCAAATATAGTCAGAATAAGGTGCAAGAAATTATTATTGAATATAGTGAGCAACATCCTGACATCTCTGATTCAGAGATGGCAAGTGTAGTAACTAATAACCTGCAAAGACATGAACATATTAGTGTGTCAATAAATAATTACTTAAAGGATCAGAACTTGAACGATATAGGATTTCCTATAAAGTATAATAAAACTTCTTTACAGCTTAACATGGCTAAGCAGTGGGCAGAGCATCAAGGAGAAGAATTAATAAGTCAAATCAAGAGTGGTATGTTCTACCATGAATTACCAAATACTATAGACCCTGACAAATTACCGATATTACAGTCATCAAGTGATCAGGAGTATTGGGGAAATGAAAATTCTTCTGTCAGTTCAGTATTGCTCTCTAGTATTGCTGCTAGCTGTACTAAAGAACAAGAGATGATGCCTGGGACTGCTACATCATTTCCTTTTCTAAATCCCGAATATGAATTACCAAACGATCTAGTGCCTACTTCATATCCTTTCGCATCCAAGAATGGTATGAAACTTGTTGGAGATTATCAATATGGGGCACATCGTTATTTTAAGGAACAATTGTTATTTGGTCCTGAGGATTGTTCAACAGCGGTGGGTAAGGCAACATACCTTACTACTGAGCAAATTCAAAGTATTAATACTATAAATATGCAAGCAGCATATAATAATCTTGCAAATGAATATCACTATAAAGCTATCACTTTTTTAAGTGGCGATGTTAAAGATGCACAATTAAAATTAATTCAACCCGGTGATATTTATCTTGTGAAAGGTCATACAGCTATGATCGCAACACAGCCTGATAATAATAGTAATATAACTACTTTACAGTTTACTAGAGATATAGATACGCCTGAGGATAAAAGGCTAGGTGGAGGTTTATATGATTATAATTTGTGTAACAAGGCAAAAGAAATAGAAACTGGTATTTATATTTTGCGTCCTGATTTAGAACCAATACATGAGTCTTGTTCTTTAAGTCAGTTACTAAAGCAAATTGACTTAAAATATCTAACATTGTTCCCTGAGGGTCCTATAGACATACCAGGGGACTGCAGAATATTTCTTGAAAACAATGACACTACAGTCATAGGAGATATTACAGAAGCATCATTAAGTGTAGAATTTTAGATGTGTAGAAGACAAGATATAATCTTATAGGCACTGTTGCAAATAGAGCCAGTCACGTAAAACATTGTAATTAGCAAGAATAAGCTGTAGAAGTCAAGATTTAATCTTACAGACATTATAAAAATTAT
>NZ_MXAX01000195.1:0-1173 GCF_019249195.1 Rickettsia sp. TH2014
TCTAAACTGCAATACGGAGGCACGACCCAATTTTAGGAGACCCAAATTATAATAATATGTATAACCATGGTTGAACACATATTGTTACATAATTTACTACTAATATTCACGACTATTGACATAGTATTATTGCTTATATATCCTATTTTTACGAGGCTTAAACCTCATCATTATAGTAATAGATGTTGAATTATATCCAATTTATAAGAAATATTTTATTTTTTTAAGAATATAGCGAATACCGACAAATAGCTAACCCATTTACGATATGAGGTATGTTTTTAAAAAATTAAAAGATAATGGGTAAATTAGATCTCTTCGGAAACAAGGGTTTAGGGCGGAATTTGAACGAGACACGGAAGTGCTTGCCACCACAGCGTACAAAAGCGTATGTGAGGATTCGAGTACTGGATTGACGTACAAATTACCCCTAGAAGTAGAGTTTCCGAAGAGGTCTATTGAACATAATTCAATTTCTTTTACTATAAATATAGCTAATCTTATAAACTTCAAAAATCTGTAAGTTATAGGAACAACTTAGTAATAAAGAAGTTCATTTTAGTTGAGTTACAACATGGAAAATACTACAGAAGAACAAATAATAATATCTGAATTCAAAAATGATGAAGAGATAGATGAAGAAGAGAAAAGATTAAAAGCAGAAGATTCGCGAAAGCAACTTAAAGCAATATTAATAACATTTGGTATTATTTTGACCGGTTTTTTAACTTTTACTTATTTCTTTTTTAATTACATAGAAGAAAAAGCGGAAGAATACAAACAACAGCAACAACAAGAAATTCAAAAGACTAATAAAAATTGAATATTAAATTACCACAATTCTCCTTTAATTATGGTCTTGTTACATGGCTACTATATCGTTCCAGCAAGACATTGTTGCGTGGATACCACCCCGTCATTACGAACGACTGCGGCGTTGTTGTATGGCTCGCAACACCCACTCGATGTCATTCCCGCGTAGGCGGGAATCCAGCATAAAGCGAGATAAATCGAGCTTTTAATTTCAAAAAYTTGCTGTATTTATACTTTTTTTCTGGATTCCCACATACGCGGGCATGACATCAGCGAGCCATGCAACAAGACTGCGACTGCAAGGAGCGTGGCAATCCAAAAAAAATAACAAAAAAAATTCTGTAAATCAGAATTTTTTTC
>NZ_MXAX01000196.1:0-2363 GCF_019249195.1 Rickettsia sp. TH2014
TTAGAATATTTAAGCAGTCTGAAGAAAAGTTAAAGTACAAATATAATAATACAAAATCAATATATGGAGAAACCAAAATACCTAAGACTAAATTACCAACTATGAAAGAGGGGATTGTGATACTGGATAACAATAAAGGAATGGATGGCTTAGACGAAGTAGCGATCGGAAACAAACAAGATGATAGTATTGAGCGTGGTATTTCTAATACATCTACTGACTCAGGGTATAGTGATAGAACATTTTATGGTTCAGAATATATATTGATAGATGTGATGCGAAATATGTATCTACGCAAGATGCTTGAAGCTACAGATCATATTATGAATGAGCTGGATCAATTAAAAACAGCATCACTTAATAGTGCTGATTTATATAAAGAATATTATACATTGAGTCGTGCAAACCCAAATACTACAGAAAATGAAGGTAAAGCGGCCATAAGTTTTATCTCTGTCCAATTAGCAATGGATAAGCAAATACAACGAATATTAGAGTTTAATGCACATCTAAAGCCGGAAGATTTTACGTCATTGCAGAAAGAAGTCGCTGATTTTAAAGAGGCATCAGATAAGGTAATGTTTACACAAGGTCCTGAGGTCGTAATAAATAATTATAAAAAACGGCAAGTTACTCAAGAGTTGATAATTACATTATTAAATGACTTTAAAAGTATAGAGTCATTTATAAGTGACGAGCTTATTAAAGTAGCTCAAAATAATAATGGTCAAATAACGCATACGCCAGACTTTAGAGCAGCACGTGCTTCACTTCTATCAGCAAGTGCTAGCAATGAAGAGAATCAAGGAAAAGCGGTGATAAGTTTAGAGGAGACTATACGGGGAATAAGTAAAAAGTTAGACAAAACATTAACTGAGAACAAGGATTTATTATTAGAGGGTAAGCTTATAGCGTTTAAGAAGCAGGTGAAGCAGTTGCAGGACACTCTGACTACTCAAATATATACTAAGCAAGGAGTAATGGAATTAATAGAAAAGCGTTCCATTGCTAGACTATTTGACAAAGTTTTTATTATGTCTTTAGACGATAATAAAAAGCCAATCCCGATTCATCCTAAAATACGTAAAGATTTTACAGAGCAAATGACACCATATATTCATATGCCTAAGGAATTAATGCAAGGCATATTAAGAAAAGATGATGTATCTCAATTAGAGCAGGCAATAAACGGCGAGATAGTCACGCGTTTTACCAAAGACGGTGATGGTAAAACATGGGGTATTTTAGATGAGGATAAAATTACTGCGATTAATATTGTACAAGCTATTAGCATGACCAATCAATTGCTTAAAACTGCGTATAAGCTTGGTATAGCTTCAGAGCAACAACGCATAAGTAACCCGAATATATTATCACCAAAAGTACTACATGGCAAGCATACACAGAACGAGATGAATAGGCGTAATAATCGAGTAAATAATGTACAGCAACTAAGCAAGTAATATTTTATAGAAAGTTCGAGCATTCAGTACAAAGCTGATAAAACCACTACAATTATTTAAGTAAAAAAATAGGAACATAAAACAATGAGTAGAAAAGAAAGTAAGAAAAATAAATTAAATGATTTTCATAAAGCACAACTAGAGAACCATAAGGAGATATTTGCGAGCGTTGAGCCTATTATAACGCAGGATGGTAAGGCTCAAGGACATCAGAATGATATTAAGGAAAAGAAAGAAAGTAAGATTAGGCGAGTTCTTTCTAAATTATTTAGAGTGTCGCATAAGAGCAATAAAAAAATAGTTGCAGCTAAAAGTAGTAAGCTAGATCAAAATAATAATCTAGAGGTTTACGATGCTATAGAAGCAAAGATTAAACAGATGAATTCAGCTGAGATATTACAATTTTTAAATAGAGATGAAATACAACAATCGGGGGGCAGTGATAAGGGTAATGTTAAGGTTAATAGTGTTAATATTGAAGAACAGATAAAGAATATGGATTCAAAACAGATACTAGAGTTTTTAAATCGAGATAGCTTAGAGGGGTCTAAAAACTATAGCTTAGAAAGTAGTAAGATTCAGGATAAGCAAGATACGGCGATAGATGTAGAGAATAAAATTAAAAATATGAATTCAGCTGAGATATTACAGTTTTTAAATACAGATGATTTATCGAATAAAAAAATAGTTGGGGCAAATGAGCTCACAATGCAAGGTAAAGTAGCTGTAGAAAATAAATCCGCTGTATCTTGGGTTTCGACTACCACGCAAAGTAAGAGTAATCAAGACAGAGGCAGATAAATAATCAGTATTCTCGGTAATAATCATGAATAGCACTAATAGAGTTAAACGTGGCAGATTTATAACATTAGAAGGTGTAGATGGCAGTGGTAAATCCAC
>NZ_MXAX01000197.1:0-4040 GCF_019249195.1 Rickettsia sp. TH2014
CTCTCATACCATGGTAACACTCTATCATTTCTAATCCTCCATTTAATATTATCTTAATTTTACTAAATGTAAGATTAAATCTCAACTATTACAGCTAATTTTTGTATATCTTTATTTTCTACGACTTCACTAATAATTTTACTGGCAAGTACTTCAAGCGTACTAGTGATATATTCTTCAGATTGTAAATATTGTTGAATAGGGTCTAGAGTAACAATATTTTTATTCAAAGTATCTAATCTACTATCTACGTTTTTTATATCAACTATTTTACCTTTTACTGCCGCCGGTATCTCAGTTACTTCATCGTTTTTTTAATTTTTTCAATAGTATCATTTATATTAGTTATAATCTCTGCCATATAATACTCATTATTAAGTTATTTGATATAATGTAACCAAGTTATCAAACTTCTTAAAAATTCGCAACTATATTATCATATAAATCATTATTTACTATGCCCTGACTGTTGCCCACTCTCTTTACTTTTATTAAGTTTATCAACATGAGATATAGGGGTTGATATAGAAGACTTATAGCTTTGGGATATTGTTTTATTTTGCTCCTTACCTTGCTCTTTTTTTGCTGTTACGATATTGATTTCTTTATTTGGTGCTTGTTTTTCTCGTTGCAGTTCTTCCGATAAATTTTTCATATCTATATATAAACTATTACTTTTTTCAAAGTTAGCGACTGCTTTATCTATATTTTTTGAGCATAATCCGTACCGGTAAAAACTGCTACTATTCTTTGCCATAGCTTAGGTTTGGCTACCCTTTGTAATTCTAATGCTATACCTTCTCCTTTTCCGTGTACAGTTAAATATCCAAGTTCTAGCTCTGATAGTACTTTTTTAGTACCGTTAACAAGTGCAGGATTATTGCTCTCAAGTAATGGGGCAAAATTTTTGATAATTTCTCTACCTTGCTCTGTCATTTTTTCAGGAGGTAGTTTACTTATTGCCGGTAGTAATGAATTTATTATTTCACTTTCATTTACTCCTGCTCCTTGAATTATATCTATTCCTTGCTTTATGTTTTTATTTGTTTCAATATTTTTTTCAAGAAACTTGCATAATTTATCTATTGTACTTTTAAAAGCATTTTGAACCTCAACCTGGTCCGAAGTTAATGTAGTTTGTTGTAAATCTATATTCTTATGAGCTTTCTTAATTAATTTTTCAGCCTCTGATATTGTTTCTTCAGAAATTTCAACTGTTTCTTTTGTTACTTCATCATAAAAAGGTTTATCTAATTTTTCTTTAACTCTTTTTAAGAGTTCTTCTCCATATTTTTTACGAGGTATTTGTTCATCATCTACACTCATTTCTATTAAAGCACTTTCAACAGCGTTTTTATAAGCTTTTGCTTGTACTTTAACAGTTATATGATCTGCTACTCCATCAAATGATATTGGAAAGTCTTTAATTATAACTTCATTTTTAGCTACTAATTTTTCATATATATCTTTTTCTTTAGGCAATAAATTTATAGTATATTTTTATTTTCTTTCAATAAATCAGCTAATTTTTGTATTTCAGTATCATTAAGATATTGATTTGCTACTTCAGGAGAGTACAAAGTTATAGCTGCTCCTACAGCTTGTAAATGTAGGTCTTGCCTTTTGATTAGAGAAGGCTCTTTTAAAGCCAGCGTTACTTTTTCCTCTAGTTTTCTTATTATCCCTGCTGCACTATCAACTTGATATTCAAAAGCAGTTTTAAGTTTCTCTTGTGGTCTATCAGGTATTAGCTCCTCGGCCATATCATTTCCTCTATTAATTATTATTAATTAAATTAGATAATAATTAGTTAAAGAATGTAAACCAATTTAAAATTTATAAATGAAAATTAATTAAACTTATAAAAAGAATTGTATTTTTTCATAGAAGAGGTCCTAATCGTAATTTCATCAGGGATTTCGGTTATGAACCTTGAAGGGTAAGAGCGGACTATTTCATAAAATATTTTTCTGCTTTCGGCGTGGGTAATGTAGAGATCTTTTTTGGCTCTCGTAATACCGACATAAGCAATGCGGCGTTCTTCTTCTAAGCCTTTTTCGCCGTCTTCGTCTAGGGATCTTTGAGATGGAAATACCCCCTCTTCCCAGCCCGGTAAAAACACCACGTCAAACTCAAGCCCTTTAGCTGCGTGCAGGGTCATTATAGTAACAGAACCACCGTAATTAGTTTCAAGCACTTCATTTTCCATAACTAAACTTGAATGTTCGATAAAATCATGAATATCGTTAAATTCGGCAATAGCTCTAAGCATTTCGTTAACATTTTCGATTCTACCGAATGCTTCTTCGGTTTTTTCTTCTTGAAGCATTTTAAGATAACCGGAATCATCAAGTATTGCTTTAACCACGTTTATTGGAGCATCTATACTAAATCTTTCGTGCCAATTATCTATTTTAGTCACCAAATCTTTTAGAGTTTCATATGGTTTTGCTTTAATCTCGCCCATTTCCAACATTTCTTTAATGGCTGCGAAATTAGAAATATTTCGCTCAAGTGCATAGACTCTAATTTTATTTAAGCTAGCTGCACCTATTGCCCTTTTCGGCACATTTATAATACGCTCAAGTGCTAGATTGTCATTTTGATTCAAAGATATACGGATATAAGCAAGCACGTCTCTTATTTCCATACGTTCATAGAACCTCAAACCTCCTATAATTTTATAAGGTATAGCACTATTTATAAACGCTTCCTCAAAACTTCTTGTTTGAAATCCGGCTCGTACTAATATTGCAATATTGCCGGCATTATATCGGTCTTCTCTCACTAATTTATCTATTTCGCCGGCTATATATCTTGCTTCTTCTTTATCACTCCAACAAGAGATAATTTTTATCTTTTCACCGCTTTCCCTATCCGTCCATAACGTTTTACTGTGACGGTTTTTATTATTATTAATAACATTGGAAGCAGCAGCAAGTATCGGCAAAGTTGATCTATAATTCTGCTCTAACTTAATAATCGTTGCACCTGCAAAATCTTTTTCAAAGCGTAATATATTACCGACTTCCGCTCCTCGCCAACCATAGATAGATTGATCATCATCCCCTACACAGCAAATATTTTTATATAAACTTGCGAGCATTCTTGCCCATAAATACTGGACAACGTTAGTGTCTTGATATTCATCGATTAAAATATAACGATATTTTTCCTGGTAATATCTTAATATTTCAGGATTTTTAATAAAAAGCTCATTATTATAAAGTAGCAAATCTCCAAAATCTAAAACATTAGAAATAAGTAAATTTTTCTGATATTCTTCGTATACAAGTTTTGCCACCCTCTGCAACGGTAAATTAGTATCTGATGCTGATAGTGTACTTGGTAATAATCCTTGATCTTTCCATCTCGAAATTATGATATGTATTAATTTAGGAGCATATTTTTTAGTATCGATATCTTTTAGTTTTACTATATCTTTAACTAGTTTTAATTGATCATCATGACTAATAATAGTAAATCTATTATTTAAACCAAGATTTAAATGCTCAATTTGGTCACGTAATATCCTAGCTGCCATTGAGTGGAAAGTGCCTATATTAAGACCGTAGCAATTAATGAGACCGTTAACTCTTTCAGTCATTTCTTTAGCAGCTTTATTAGTAAAAGTAACGGCTAGAATATTTTGAGGTGAGGCTAAATTTTGGTGAACAATATTAGCTATTCGTGAGGTAAGTACCTTTGTTTTACCTGTTCCGGCACCTGCAAGCAATAAAAGCGGTCCTTCAGTATGAAGAACTGCTTTTTGCTGTTGTGGATTTAATGTATGTATGAAATCTTGATTATTTAACATTATTATACAATTTGCATATTGTTAGACCGTAGTTGTCATTCCCGCGTGGCATTGTTACATAGATACCAAAACCGTCATTCCTGCAAGACCTTGTTGCGTAGATATAAAAAAAAGTAGCTGCGAACTAAGAAAAGTAGTAAATCGACAAAAAACTTAACCACAAGTGTGTATGTCAAAGCTACAAAAAGTTTGCAACTGGAAAGAATATAACAGAAGTTTAAAG
>NZ_MXAX01000198.1:0-1720 GCF_019249195.1 Rickettsia sp. TH2014
ATGCTATAGTATTTTTTGATTGTTTAGTAGTAAAAGTACGTCAGGATAAGCGTATTATCAATAAATCGGTATATGTTGCCTTAGGTATTGATTTAGAAGGAAGGAAAGATATTTTAGGATTGTGGATCAGTGAGAATGAAGGAGCTAAATTTTGGCTTGGTAATTTTACTGAAATGAAAAATAGAGGTATGCAAGACATACTGATAGCATGTAGTGATAATCTTACTGGTATGTCTGAAGCTATAGGTGCTGTTTTTCCAAAGACGGAGCATCAATTATGTATTGTACATCAAATTAGAAATAGTTTACGATATGTATCATATAAGGACCGGAAAGAGCTAGCTGGTGATTTAAAACCTATTTATACAGCTAGCACAGAAAAAGAAGCACTTTCCGCTTTAGAGGCTTTTGAATCTAAATGGAATAAACAATATCCTCAAATTGCTAAATCTTGGTATCTTCACTGGGATAATTTAATGATTTTCTTAGGATACCCTGAAGAAATACGGAAAATAATTTATACAACTAATGCTGTGGAATCCGTTAATAGTCAACTCCGAAAAGTTACAAAAAATAAACGTGTTTTTCCAAATGATAATGCTGTTTTTAAAAGCTTATATTTAGCAATTGATTACATGACCAAAAAATGGTCCATGCCTATACCAAATTGGAATGCGGCTATGGCTCATTTTTTAATAAAATTTGAAGATAGAATCTAGGCCTTTGAAAAAAAGTTTACACACTTATTTGGGAGGACTCCCTTCTTGTTCTATATCAACTCCAAAATCTAATAGCATTTGTACTACTTTAATATTATTGTTGCTGATGGCTAATATCAAAGGTGTTTCACGTTCTTGGATACATCGTTGATTATATTGTGATTTTTGTTGAGCTTGTTTTAAAAGCGATGTCACGAGGTCTATATTGTTATTACTGATAGCCTTACATAAATGCTCTAATTTTGTATCATATCCATAAACTGTCTTACTAGGCCCGATACTAAAGATCGTGCAAGGAGCGGCAAAGTTGAGCAGCTTAAACTGGAAAATTCTTGATATTTTCTTCATATATTTTTTGAGCTTCTGATAATGATAATTTTGAATAAATCTCTAGAGACTTGCGGGTTTCATGACCAGAATATGGTTGGATGAGTGCGTCGTCTATTCCTCTTTTTTTAAGCCAAGTAAATAAAAAATGACGTAATTTATGTGGAGAAATATTCTGCCTCATACCAGCTAAATTACTATATTTTTCTAATATTCTTCTAATTCCTCTATCAGAATATGGTTTTTTCCAGCTTGACTCAAATAAGTACAATGTCTTATTCTCTGCGGTACTGGTGATATACATTGCTAATGTTTCCCGAAAACTTTTTGGAAACGGTACTATTCTATCTTTTTTTCCTTTTCCAGCAATAATTCTAATTTGACATCCATTCAGGTCAACATCAGGCTTTTTTAACCTTACCAGCTCACTTACTCTTATACCTGTATATATTAATACTTTTATAATTATAATGTCCTGTATATTTTTACTTTTCCATATTACATCATAGTATTTCTGTATTTCTTCTTCATTTGGAACATAAGGTAATTTTTTAGGTTGAGCTGTAACTACTACTTCTAATTCTTGCCTTAAATACATAAATACAGTACGTAAATAGCCATAATCCGGTGATTCAGATCTTAGGTATTTAGCTAATTGTAGAGCTTTTTTTCTT
>NZ_MXAX01000199.1:96-26696 GCF_019249195.1 Rickettsia sp. TH2014
TGAGATTGCTTCGTCAAAATTTTCAATTTTTTCTCGCAATGACGAAAAAACTGACTTAGTAACAAAGCTAAAAACAAGAATTTATAAATTGGTTTAATATGACACAAGAAAAAAAGAAATTTGATGCCGAGGTTGGCAAGATTTTAAATTTAATGATTCACTCTCTTTATAGTAATAAAGAGATTTTTATGAGAGAGTTAATTTCTAATGCTTCGGATGCTTGCGATAAATTACGTTATTTATCTCAAAGTAATAGTGCATTAGTAGTTGGCGATAGCAATTTTAAAATTACGGTTAAAGTCGATAAAGATAAAGGACAAATCATCATCCGCGATAACGGTATCGGCATGAATAAAGACGATTTAATTGAAAATCTCGGTACTATTGCAAGATCAGGTACAGCAAATTTTCTTAAAAGCCTTTCTGGTGATTCTAAAAAGGATAATATGCTAATCGGTCAGTTTGGTGTTGGATTTTATTCAAGCTTTATGGTAGCCGATAAAGTGACTGTAACTTCAAGAAAAGCCGGGGAAGATAAAGTCCATGTTTGGGAATCGGACGGACTTGGCGAGTACATTGTTTCAGATTCGGATAAAGAATTCACAAGAGGCACGGAAATCGTTTTACATATCAAAAAGGAAGAAGATACATTCCTTGATCATTTTAGATTAAAACACATCGTTAAAAGCTATTCCGATCATATAGCAGTACCGATATATTTCTTTGATGAGGCCGGTAATAATGAAATCCAGCTTAATTCAGCTTCTGCATTATGGACAAGACCGAAATCAGAAATTACGGAAGAACAATATAAAGAATTCTACAAAAGCTTATCTTATGCTATAGATGATCCATGGGTTACTCTGCATAATAAAAATGAGGGAGCTATAGAATTTACTAACCTACTTTTCATTCCCTCAAGCAAAACATTTGATTTATTCCATCCTGATCGCAAAAGGCGTGTAAAATTATATATAAAAAGAGTATTTATTTCCGATGAGAATATTGATTTAATCCCGTCATATTTAAGGTTTTTACGAGGGGTAGTCGATTCAGAAGATTTACCATTAAATATTAGTCGTGAATCACTGCAACATAATAGCGTACTTGAGAAAATCAAAAATGCTATTACAAAAAGAGTACTTGGCGAGCTTAAGAAAAAGAAAGAGGAATTACCTGAAGAATATAATAAGTTTTGGGCTAATTTCGGAGGTGCTTTAAAAGAGGGTTTATGCGAGGCTACAACCGATCATGAAAAATTATTAGAGGTATGTATATTCAGAAGTGCCTTGCATAATAAAATGATTAGCCTTGACGAATATATAGCAGGATTTAAAGAGGGGCAGAATACTATATATTATTTAAGCGGGGATAATCCCGATAAATTACTTTCAAGCCCGCAAATCGAAGGACTACTTAGTAAAAATATCGATGTATTACTTTTTACCGATACAGTGGATGATTTTTGGGTAAATGTTAATAGCGAATATAAAGGACATACTATTAAATCAGCAACAAGAAGCGATATCGATGTAGAGCAAACTACTTCACAATCTGAGGAGAAAAATGCAGATAGTAAAAAAACCGATGACGAATATAAATCGCTAACCGATTATTTTAAAGAAACACTTGGGGGGTTAGTAAAAGAAGTTAAGATCTCTAAAAAACTAACCTCAAGCCCTGCTTGTCTTGCCGTTAGCGACGCTGCTATGGATATTCGTATGGAGAGATTTTTGATTGAGCAGAAACAAATAGCTGCTGCATCTGCCAAAAATTTAGAGCTAAATCCTAAAAATAAAATCATAAAGAAAATCTTTAATGATTTAAAAGTAGATAATAAAAATAATGAAGAATTGGTTAATCTAATATTTGATCAAGCCTGTATTTTAGAGGGCGAACCGGTTGCTGATACCGGTGCATTTTCAAAAAGATTAAACGATATTGTACAAAAAGCTATATTATAACTTTAAACTTTTTTAATTTTAATGTAGAATGGTTGCTTAGATATCGTCATTGCGAGGAGAATTATATAGTAATTCGACGTAGCAATCTCAGGATATTTGACGAGATTGCCATGCAAGTACTACGACTGCTCGCAATGACGGGTATACAATTCACATAAAAAACTTCAAACAAATAATAGTTCTAATGTCTTATTACGATACTATATTTAGCAAACATATAGACAAAATTAAGAGCGAAGGAAGATATCGAGAATTTAAAGCCTTAAAAAGACAAGCCGATAATTTTCCTTTTGCAGAACACGCTAATAAACAAATAGTTATGTGGTGCATTAATGACTATTTGGGTATGAGTAAGCATGCAAAAGTAATGCAAGCTTCTATAGATGCCTTGCTAAAATACGGTGTTGGATCAGGTGGAACTCGCAATATCGGCGGTAATAATATTGCCATTCTTGAGCTTGAAAAAGAGCTTGCAGATTTACACAAAAAGCAAGCAGCTTTAGTTTTTACATCCGGTTTTGTTGCAAATGATACAACGCTTGCAAGTCTTGCTAAAATCATGCCGGGTATAGTATTTTTCTCCGATGAACTAAATCATGCTTCAATAATTGCAGGAGTTACAAGTTCAAGAGCCGAGAAATATATATATAGACATTTAGATGTTAAGCATCTAGAAGAGCTTTTACAATCAGTCGATATTAATAGACCGAAAATTATTGTTTTTGAATCGGCTTACTCTATGGACGGTTTCTTCTCACCTATCAAAGATATAATTAACTTAGCCAAAAAATATAATGCTTTAACCTTTATCGATGAAGTTCATACGGTCGGTTTATACGGTAAACATGGAGGCGGTATTGCCGAGCTTCTTAATTGTAGCGATCAAATCGATATTATTCAAGGTACACTTGCCAAAGCATACGGCACTATCGGCGGTTATATCACTAGCAACCATAATTTAGTCGATGCTATAAGGCTAACCGCTCCAGGATTTATTTTCACTACTTCATTACCGCCGGTAATTTCTACCGCTGCAACGCATAGTATTAGACATCTTAAAGAATCGAATGAAGAACGAATAAAACATCAAGAAGTAGTTACAAAACTTAAAAATTCTTTTGAAAATTTTAATATACCTTATTTGAAAAATGAAAGTCATATAGTGCCGATAATTATTGGTGATCCGATTAAAGCAGCTAGTGCCTCAAATATGCTCCTTAATGAATATGGTATTTACGTTCAACATATCAATTTTCCAACCGTACCGAGAGGTACGGAACGCCTCCGAATCATCCCAACCCCTGCCCATACCGATAAAATGATAAATGATTTATCTATAGCCTTAGTGCATATATTTGCCGAACTTGATATAGAATTATCTTCTACAAAAGAACTAAACGAAGAAGTACGCTTGAATCTTATTGCATAACTTCACGTCATTGTGAGGAATTTGCAACTTTGTTGCATGGTTCGTTTTATGTCATTCCCGCGTGGCATTGTTGCGTGGATCAATTTCACCTCTGTCATCCCGTGGCTTGACCACGGGATCCAGTTAAAAATACTAATATATTAGTATTTTTTATTATTTTTATGGGCCCCGTCGTCAAGCGAGCTAGGTGACATAGTAGGTTTTACCGATCTATGCAACAAGACCTACTCGCGTAGGCGAGAAGCCAGAAAACAACCTTAATACTAGTACAAAAATTACATGTTAATTAATGAAATAAACCTAAAAAACAAGTTTTTTTAGGTTTTACTGGATTCCTGCTTCTAGCTAGGAATGACATAGTATACACACAACAACGCTTTCAGTCTCTTAGCCCACGACAATATAGATAGTTACTAAGCAATACCGATGAGCTTACAAAAACTATTGCATATTTCGGCTCATTAGTTTATTTTGATTAGCAAACTATGTACAGAATTAATGGATTATTAAAATGGGAATTACTGTATTAAAAAACGAAGGATTGGATTTTCATGCAAGAATCTCTACTCCTTTAAGTGAGATAGATGACGATATTCAAAAAGAATTACTTGATTTAACCAAAAAAGTTAAAATAGCAGGTTTTAGAGCCGGTAAAGTACCGGTTTCAATTGTTAAGAAAAAATACGGTACTTCCGTCAGAAATGATATAATAGAAAGAAGAATTAACCTTTCGGTAAATCACGTTATTAAAGAGCATAATCTAAATATAATCGGTAGACCCAAAATTGAAGAATTGCAAAACGAACCCGATAAGGCTTTAGAATATACCGTAAAAATAGAGCTATTACCTAAAATTACTATTCCGGATTTAAAGAAAATCTCACTAGATCGCCCAAAATTAGAAGTAAACTCTAAAGATGTTGAAGAACAACTAGAAAAACTTGCCGCACTAACAAAAAGCTATACTAGAGAAAGTAAAGCAAAAATAAAAGATGGAGATCAGGTTACTATTGATGCAATCGGGTACATCAAGGATGCAGCTTTTGAAGGCGGTAAATTAAATGATTTTAAGGTAGTAATAGGTAGTAATGCACTTATTCCAGGTTTTGAGAAACAATTAATAGGTTCTAAAACAGGTAGTGAAGTTGATGTTAATGTTACTTTTCCTGAAAATTACCATGCTAAAGATTTAGCAGGTAAAGTTGCTCGTTTTGCGGTACAAATTAAAGCAGTACATACTGCAGAACCTACCGTTATTGATGAGGAGTTTGCTGAAAAATTCCAAAGTAATAGCCTTGAAGAATTGCGTACACATTTTGCTAAACAAATAGAAAACGAATCGGAAGAAGCTATTAATACTATAATGAAAATGAACTTATTTGATAAGTTAGAAAAATTGTTAGATTTTGACGTACCGGAATCTTTATTAGAACAAGAAAAAAATATTCTAAAGTCCGAAACCGATAAAAATGGCCAAGATGAATCATTATTAAAAGATAAATCCCCTAAAGAAATAACAGAATATTATAATAAATTAGCCCTACGCCGTGTGCGAATAGGCTTATTACTTGCTGAGTACGCAAAATCTAAAAATTTGCAATTAGAGCCCGATGATTTAAGAAAAGTTATTATGCAACAAGCACGTAATTTTCCTGGGCAGGAAAATATGATATTTGATTTTTATAAAAATAATCCTAGAGCAATTGAAGGACTTAAAGGTCCTGCCTTAGAAGATAAAGCTGTACAATATATATTTAATAACGAAATAAAGCTTAAAGAAAAGAAATATACTAAGGAAGAGCTAGAGAAATATCTAGAGGCAGAAGAGCAACGTATTACTTTGATTTAAGGTTTATTAATGTCATTGCGAGTGGATATATTGCGTGGACACCTAATCGTCATTGCGAGCGGGTATTGTTGCGTAGATATCAAAACCGTCATTGCGAGGAGCGAAGCATTGTTGCAATCCAGAAAAAGATTAAAAAAATTCTGTAAATCAGGATTTTTTACTGAATTGCTTCGTCAATTACTCCGTAATTTTCCTCGCTATGACGGAAAGCCGGTCCATGCGGTGAGCAATGCCCGTCTTTCTTAGCTCCGGCAATATATTACTCCTGATTTTTATAGTCTTTAAGGCTAGTTTAACTATTTTATTTACCTCTAGATTAGTGTAGGCAGAGATAGGAAAAACTTCTTTATTAGTAGCTTTCTGCAACTCATTTATTTTTTCTTGTATTTCCTCATCGGTAAGAACATCACATTTATTAAGACATATGATTTCGATTTTATTTTTTAGATAATCGGAATATGATTCAAGCTCAAGATGTACTGTATTATAATCTGCCATTACATCATTACTAGAGCCGTCTATTAAATGTATTAATACAATACATCTTTCTATATGCTTTAAGAATTTATCGCCAAGTCCGTGACCTTGATGAGCCCCCTCAATTAAGCCAGGAATATCGGCTATAACAAACTCTTCGTCATCAACATACGCCACTCCAAGATTCGGCACTAAAGTAGTAAAGGGATAATCGGCAATTTTAGGCTTAGCTGCCGTTACAACCGATAAAAAAGTAGATTTACCAGCATTCGGCAACCCCACAAGCCCAACATCAGAGAGGAGTTTTAAGCTTAAATGAATCCACATTTCTTCAGCAATTTCCCCTTCCGTACGCTTTCTTGGAGCTTGATTAACCGACGTTTTGAAATGGCTGTTACCAAGACCGCCGCTTCCTCCTTTAATTATTTCAAAGCTTTGGTCACCCTCAGTGAAGTCATGCAATAATATATTGCCGTCCTCGGAAAAGATTTGAGTACCGATTGGAACATCAAGAACTAACGATTTTCCTGATTTACCGCTTCTATTTGAACCTTTACCGTTTTCACCGTTTTCTGCGGTAAAATGTTGTTTATATCGATAATTTACTAGCGTATTAAGATGGTGATTACTCCTGAAAATAACACTACCGCCACGTCCGCCGTCACCGCCATCCGGTCCGCCTCTATCAATAAATTTCTCACGATGAAAACTAACGCAACCATTGCCACCATTCCCACCTTTTATATATATTTTAACTTCATCAATAAAATTCATATGATTTATATTTTCAACGTCATTGCGAAAGAGTGCGTGGACTGGTTTTCCGTCATTGCGAGGAAATTGCATAGCAATTGACGAAGCAATCCAGTAAAAAATTCTGATTTATAGAATTTTTTAATTATTTTCTAGATTGCCACGTCGCCTATGGCTCCTCGCAATGACGATAATGTTTACCTCTCCCCGATACCTTTATACTCTCTATGTACATAACCGGTGTAAAGCTGTCTAGGTCTGCTAATTTTTTGTTCAGGGTCTTCGTGCATTTCTTTCCATTGTGCCATCCAGCCTACGGTTCTTGCTATTGCAAAAAGTACCGTGAACATTTGCGACGGTATACCCATAGCTTTATAGATAACACCTGAATAAAAATCAACATTTGGGTATAATTTTCTCTCAATAAAATATTCATCTTTAAGAGCGATAGCTTCAAGTTCTATTGCTATTTGCAGGAGTGGGTTGTTTTCTAGCTGTCCGAGTTCCTTTAATACTTCTTTGCAAGTTTCTTTAAGTACTACGGCACGCGGGTCATAGTTTTTATAGACACGATGACCAAAGCCCATCAACCTAAACGGATCATTTTTATCCTTAGCTTTAGCTATATATTTAGGAATATTCTTAGAACTACCGATTTCTTTAAGCATATTTATTACCGCTTCATTAGCCCCGCCGTGGGCAGGTCCCCAAAGTGAGGCAATCCCTGTACTTACGCAAGCAAAAGGGTTAGCTCCAGATGAGCCGGCAATTCGGACTGTTGAAGTAGAAGCATTCTGCTCATGGTCAGCATGCAGAATAAATATTTTATTAAGAGCATTTTTTATTATTGGATTTACTTTATATTTTGTACAAGGCGTTGCAAACATCATATGCAGAAAATTTTCAGTAAAATCTAACGAATTATCAGGATAAATAAACGGTTGCCCTATAGAATATTTATAAGACATTGCGGCGATAGTTGGTATCTTAGCAATCATTCTAATAGCGGTAAGTTCGTAGTCTGCTTCTTTAAAATTCAGTAAATCAGGATAAAATGCTGAAAGAGAACCAACGGCCGCAAGCATAATAGCCATAGGATGAGAAGAGCTACAAAAGGTTTGAAATAAATAGTGTAATCTTTCATTCACTAATGAATGATGAGCAACCTGTTTAGTGAAATTATTATACTGCTCGATGCTTGGTAATTCTCCATAGATTAGCAAATATGCCACTTCTAAAAAATCACTTTTCTCGGCTAAATCTTTAATGTCATATCCTCGATGTCGCAAGATTCCTTTATCACCGTTTATATAAGTGATAGTAGACTGACAAGAAGCAGTAGACATAAAGCCCGGATCATAAGTAAAACAATCGGCTTCCGAAGATACCCTGCTTATATCAATTACATCCTCACCAATACTTGCTTTAAGTATAGGTAATTTAAATATTTTTCCTCTGATTTTTAATTCGGCAAATTCTGAATCATTATTATTTTCATTGGTCATATGGATATACCCTTTGTTGTTATATATCAATATAACCTTAATTTCAGAAAATTAGAAATGAATTATATGAAATCAGTACGAATTGTATAAGTTTATTTATTAAATTGATTAATTTTATTTAAAATAGTAAAATCTAAGAAATTTTTAATTTAATAAATTTAGTTATTTTTATGATAGTGCAGAAAAGTTATATTGATAATAACCGTAGGCTTGCAATTCCTATCAAAATAAGACAAAAATTAAAACTTAAAATAGGGGATGAAGTAACAATTAAATATAACAGAATTAATAGTTTCAACCTTTCATTCAAGTATAGAAAAAGCAAGAAACAATTTGAATAAATATAAGAATGTTGATTTACATAAAGAATTAAAGCTTATTAGGTGCTGTAAATATTTCTAACATTTGATAAATTCGTTTAAAGCTTTTTTGACTATTCCATTTAAGGTATAACCGTGTTGCATAGCATACAGGCTTACTTCTTTATGTAATTCAGGCTCGATTCTAACATTAAAACTACCTTTAAACGGTTTATCGGGAATTTTACCGACTATATTACAATCTTCTAAGTAACTATCTATAGCTTCACGAAATGACTTCACTAAAGTTTTAGCATCAGAGCCTTCATAAGTTATTAAATCTCTTATAAATTCTACTTTGCCAAAAAATGATTCTTCTGAAGCGTCAAAATGTACTGATCCTAAATAACCTTTATAACTCATAAAATCGTTTTTTATCATATTAGCCCCTCTTCTTCTAATTTTTTAATTATTTGTTCAATTAAATAAGGTTTTATAATTGGTTTAGGGTGAGGCTTATGTAGGTTAATAATTAAAGCTGTTTTTTATTATAAAATTTCCTTCTAGAACCGCCGGTTTACCCGTTTTAAGTTCTTCAAAATGTAAGCTACCTAGCAGTCTAGTTAACTCATCCCAAGTAAAGTCTTTTGGCTTTGATTTCAATCTTTTAATAAGTATATCTATTGAACTCAATTTAATATTTTTTTAATTATAACATAACTATAGCATTATTTATTAACATAAGCAACTAAAATTAGTTACGTAATATAAAAGTTTAGCTAGTAACCAAATCTTTATTTGCAAGATACTCCTTAATCTTTAGTAAATCATACCAAGAGGTACGTTTTTGCATAGGTTGGCGAAGTAAATAAGCAGGATGGAAAATTGCCGTAGTTTGGATAGGAGCGTATAGATATTTATTGGTATAACAATAATATTCTTGTCTAATTTTAGTAATACCCGAATTTTTTCCAAGTAAGCTAGTTGCAGCCGTGCTACCGACTAGAATAATTAGCTTCGGGTTAATAAGAGCAATATGTTTCTCGACAAACGGTCTACAAATATCGACTTCTTCGAGTGTTGGCTGTCTATTAGCGGGAGGACGCCAAAATACCGTATTAGTAATATAAGCGTTATTTTTCCGTGAAATTCCGATAGCATGCAGCATATTATCAAGTAAATTGCCGCTTTCACCGCAAAAAGGTATTCCTTTCAAATCCTCAGTACTTCCAGGAGCTTCGCCTATTAACATAATTTTAGCTTCCAAATTACCATCACCGAAAACCGTATTAGTAGCAAATTTCTTAAGTTCACAACCATTAAAATTTAGTAGAGATTCTTTTAGTTCTTCGATATTATTAGCTTTATCGGCAAGAGATCTTGCTAGGGTTATATTATCGTGAACTTTATCATTCATATTGAATGCAGTTTCTTTTGTAGACATAAGTTTTACTTGTGGCTTTTCGGTTGCAACGTCATTCAGAAAACTTGATACAAGCGAATTTTGCAGGTCTCGCCTGTGCTCACGTATTAATATGCGCTCCGTAGGCTCGCTTTGAAATTCATCCTGTCTGAAGCTTCCTGAATTTAGCTGTAGCTTGGTATTATTACTCACTTTTAATTTCGGCGGATACTCAGAGCAGTAATATTCAACACCGATTGCATCTAACCATTTAAGTGTATCATTCATTATCTTAAAATAAAATATGTTAAAATATTCCGTACCACACGAACTAAATAATACAAGACTCGACAAAGCTTTATTACATCTTTTTAAGAATGTACAGGGTAATTCAGAAAATTTCAGACAAGATGAATTTCAAAGTGAGCCTACGGAGCGTATATTAATACGTGAGCACAGGCGAGACCTGCAAAATTCGCTTGTATCAAGTTTTCTGAATTACCCTGTTTCTAGAAACCAAATCCAAAAAGCTATTAGGAATTCGCAAGTACTAGTTAATGATGTAATTATTTCTGATCCTGATGTTTTGGTCAAGGAGAATGATGTTATATTATTTTCTTTTAAAGAACCTGAAGAGCTAAAAATTGCAGCAGTAAATATAGCACTCGATATAATATATGAAGATGAGGATTTGATAGTAATTAACAAAGCTGCGGGTATGACGGTACACCCAGGGGCAGGACATTATGACGATACGCTTGTTAATGCATTACTTTATCATACGAAGAATCTATCGGATATAGGTTCAGCAGAAAGACCCGGGATAGTGCATCGTTTGGATAAAGATACTACGGGCTTAATGGTAGTTGCTAAAAATAATAAAGCCCATATGCTGCTTGCAAATCAGATAGAGCAAAGGCAGGTAATACGGAAATATAAAGCTTTAGTTTGGGGAGTGATTAACCCGCTAGAAGGAGTCATTAAGAATAATATCGGTCGTAGCCGAGTAGATCGTCAAAAAATGACCATATTAAAATACGGTGGTAAAGGAGCCGTGACGCATTACAAGACTCTAGAGCTGTTTCACAAGGGTACTATTAGTATGGTGGAATGCAAACTTAGTACCGGCAGAACTCATCAAATCAGGGTGCAGCTAAGCCATTTAAAGCATTCGGTAGTAGGCGACCAAACTTACGGCAATAACGACCGGAAAATTGCTCATTCACCGTCTGAACTAAAAGCAAAATTAATCGATTTTAAACGTCAAGCTCTGCATTCTTGGTATTTAAGTTTTACTCATCCGACTAATAATGAGATTATGGAATTTTCTTGTGAGCTGCCAAGGGATATGGAGGAGATTACAGCCACCGATGCATTGCACAAATTCATTGAACTTAAGAAACAAGCTCCTTTGGGTAGTATAGAAGATATTTTAGAGATGAAAAATCTAGGTAGAAAATGAGAACTTGACATAAATTGTATTACAACTATAATTACACTATGTGTTTATAATTGTAATACTTAAGAGTTATGTCTGCACTTACTGTAAGATTACCCAATGATTTAGCCGAGGAAGTAGCTAAAAGGGCTAAAAAACTTCATATTTCACGTAGTCAATATATTAGAAGATCTATTGAAACTATGAATAAAAGCCTATATGAGCAAGAAAGGAAAGAAAAATTATTTGCAATTAGTATGCGTACAAGAAAAGTAAGCATGAAAATAAATTCTGAATTTTCTAATATAGAGCATGACCCTAAAAATTAATCTCGGAGAAATTTGGCTTGCCGATTTAAATCCTAGAGTTGGTAGTGAGCTTGGTAAAACAAGACCTGTATTGATTATTCAAGATCAAGTATTATTGGACGCAAAACATCCTTCTACTTTAATCATTCCGCTAACAACTAATTTAATAGACGATGCTTTCCCTTTACGAATTCGTATTAAAGCTCATAATAAATTAGAAAGAGATTCAGATCTTTTAATAGACCAAATACGTAGTATAGATAATAAACGGTTAATTTTAGGTCCTCTAACTATTTGCAGTCCTATCATTGTGCAAACAATATATAAAGCAATATTAGAAGTTATAGGAGTTGGACCTATCCCGTGCAGTATTCTATAAAACAAGTCTTGAGTAAAGCATCAGATAAATTAAATAGAATAGGCATCAGTTCGTCGCAATTAGAAGCACGAATCTTACTACGGCATGTTATAAATAAACCTATTGAGTATTTGCTTATTAATCTTGATGAGCAGTTAAATGAAGTTGAGATAGAAGCTTTTGAAAAACTGTTAGAGAGAAGATTAAAGCATGAACCGATAGCCTATATTACAGGTGTTAAAGAATTTTACTCACGTGACTTTATTGTTAATAAACATGTGTTAATTCCAAGAAACGATACTGAATTGTTGGTGAATGTTATGTTGCAGCGTTATTCCCATAGCCCTCAATGTCATTCCCATACTCCTCTATGTCATTCCCGCGAAAACGGGAATCCAGAAAAAACATTAAAACAGCAACTGGATCCCCGCTTTCGCGGGGATGACATAAAAGAAGCTCGCAATGACAAACTCCTCAGCATCCTCGAACTCGGTACAGGTAGCGGTTGCATTGCTATCAGCATATTATGCGAACTACCCAATGCTAATGTAATTGCCACCGATATAAGTCTTGATGCAATAGAAGTTGCAAGGAACAATGCTCTTAAACATCACATAACGGATCGCATTCAGATTATTCAAAGTAATTGGTTTGAGAATATAAAGGATCAGAGGTTTGACTTTATAGTTAGCAACCCACCATATATATCACACAGTGAAAAATCAGAGATGGCAATTGAGACACTGAACCACGAGCCGCATCTTGCATTATTTGCTGAAGAAGTTGGCTTGCAGGCTTACCGCATAATTGCCGAAAATGCAAAAAAATTCTTAAAACCAAACGGTAAGTTAGTATTAGAGATAGGCTTTAATCAAGCAGAAAGAGTTAGCAAAATCTTTTTGGATTATGGCTATAATATTGACAATATTTATCAAGATTTGCAGTCGCATCACAGGGTAATAGAAATATCTCAAGCATACTATCGTGAAATAAAGAGTTGGTATACGAAGTTCCACTTGAAAAAGAGCAAGGAGTCTGTAAGCCGAGGAGCGGAGCGTATACTAATACGTGAGCATCCGAGGACTTATAAAGATGATGTAGCCAATTTTTTAAGTTCAACGGGTATACATTTAAATCGGTCATATGCAAGGCGAATCGGTAAAAGCTTATCAGGGCTGCAACAAAATTTATTAGATGACGAACTACCGAAATATTTATTTTCCAAAGAAAAGCTTATTGATGAAAAACGTAAAATCTTTTTAGAAATAGGTTTTGGTATGGGCGAGCATTTCATTAACCAAGCCAAAATGAATCCTGATTCACTTTTTATCGGGGTAGAGGTATATTTAAACGGCGTTGCAAATGTTTTAAAGCTTGCGAGTGAGCAGAATATCACAAATTTTTTATTATTTCCTAACAATTTAGATTTTATATTAAACGATTTACCAAATAATAGCCTTGACGGTATTTATATTTTATTTCCCGATCCATGGATAAAAAATAAGCAAAAAAAGAAACGTATTTTCAATAAGGAGCGTCTTAAGATTTTACAAGATAAGCTAAAAGATAACGGTAATTTAATATTTGCTTCCGATATCGAAAATTATTTTTATGAGGCAATAGAGCTAATAGAACAGAACGGTAATTTTGAAATTATGAATAGACATGATTATTTAAAACCGCACGATAATTATATAATTACCAAATATCATCAAAAAGCTATTAAAGAAAATAGAACGCCGAAATTTATGATGTTGCGGCACGTTTCAGGCGGTCATTAATCGCAGCTCCTATATTCACTTGAGGTATAGGGCTAGCAGCTATACCTCGTGCATCATAAGAGGCAGCATAATCGTCGAGGATTCTTAAATATGCATAAAGATTTGCAGCAGCTTCTATAAGGTCGCCTTTAAGGCTTAGATTTAATGAAAATTTTCCCGTAAGATTACTATTGCCAAAATTTAATCCAATTTCTCTATCCTCTAAATTTGTAGCATTTAATCTAACCGGCACATTAGGAGAATAGTGCTTTGCAAGCATGCCTGGAGCCCTTATATCATTTGTTTCTGATGCTTTAAAAACTTTTACCTTAAGTACTTTCTCTAAAATTTCAGCAGTTATAAACCCTTCTCTAAGAATAGTAGGAGTAACAGTTGTAGTATCGATGATCGTTGACTCTAAACCATATTCAGATTGATAGATTTCAGGTGCTAAAATAAAAATTTCGGGGTTTTTCGAAAAGTGCTTTGCAACATGCTCACTATTAGTCGGACTAATATAGTTTGAAGGGTTAGCGCTTGGGGCAGCTATAGGTACACCTGATTGTCTGATAAGCTCTAATGCTATATAATAAGACGGCATACGAAGTGCTATGGTATTTAATCCTGCAGTCACTGCCGAGGCAATATTTGCATTCTCTTTTAAAGGGACAACTATAGATAGCGGTCCAGGCCAAAATTTCTTTACTATTTTTGCAGCAAGTTCATTAAATTCACCTATCGCTTTTGCTTGCTCTACAGAAGCGACATGCACGATAAGCGGATTAATAGCAGGACGGTTTTTGAACTGAAAAATCTTTAAACAAGCTTCATTATTAGTAGCATCCGCTCCGATTCCATAAACTGTTTCAGTTGGAAAAACAACCACTTTACCGGATTTTATAAATTGAACTGCTTTACTGAACATTAATTTAGTTATTTTGGTTTTGTTATATATCTGCTTCTCTATGTCATTCCCGCTTCTAGCGGCGTTGTTGCGTGACTCACTTATGTCATTCCTGCGGAAGCGGGAATCCAGTACTTTAAAGATCTTTAAAAGACTTTTTTAGAGCTCGATTTATCTCGCTTTACACTGGATTTCCGCTTTCGCGGGAATGACACCGAGCGGGCTTTTTGAGCCATGCAACAACACTGCTTCTAGCTAGGAATGACATAGGAAAGTTTCAATCATAAGCGGTTAAACTTGGCTATCTTATCAAATAACCCGCAAATATTCTGTAATAACGATAAGCGATTCTCTGCGATTTTTGGATCAGGATCATTAACGAGTACATTATCACAAAAGCTAGCAATAGGAGTTAATAGAGACGATAATAAATTTAAGGCTTTCTTGTAATCTTTATCAGCTATACTATCTATAATTTGTGGGGAAATTTTTTGCATTACTTCAAATAATTCTTTTTCAGGTTGTGTACTAAAGAGACTCGCATCAACTAAGCCGGTAATTTTCTGATTACCGATTATATTGCTAGCTCGTTTGTAAGCATTTAATAATTGCTTGCCTGCGTCTTCTATTAAAAATTCTTTTAACGCCTCAAGCTTAAATTTTGTATCTACTAAATTTAAGTCAAGAACAGCATTAATTAATAAAATATCATATTCATTTTTAAAGTAAAATTTTGCTCTTTCTTCAAAGAAAGATGTTATTAAATCTTTATCTGCTGAATTTCTATATAACTTTAAGGAAAAAATAATTAAATCATTTAAATTTAGCTCTAATTTATTTTCAAGTATTATTCTTATTATACCAAGAGCTTGACGTCTTAAGGCATATGGATCACCTGAGCCTGTTGGAGCTTCGCCTGCTATCATTAAACCGGTTAAACTATCTAGCTTATCGGCTAAAGCAAGCAAAGCTGTATTTCCACTTGGTACATTATCGCTTAAACCTTGCGGTTTATAATGGTCTCTAATTGCAGCGGCTATTGCTTCATTTAGCCTTTCATGCTTTGCATAATAATAACCCATAATACCTTGTAAATCAGGAAACTCTCCAACCATTTCAGAAACGAGGTCACTTTTGCAAAGTCTAGCTGCCGTAGTTAAATTGCTATTGTTTGAAGCTATATGACCGCAAATTTTGGTTATACGCTCAACTTTTTCTCTTAAGTTACCAAGTTTTGCATGGAATGTAACATTTGTTAGCTTATCTAATCTTGATTCTAAAGTTTTAGCTATATCCTGCTTATAAAAATATAAACCATCCGAAAGCCTTGCTGATAGTACTTTCTCGTTACCTTGAATAACAAGTTCAGCATTTGCAGATCTGCCGTTACTTACAAACAGAAAATATTGTGCAAAATTTCCTGTTTTATCAAATAAACAAAAATATTTCTGATGCGTACGCATCGAAGAAATTAGCACTTCCTTAGGTAATTCTAAGAATTTTTGTGGGATTTTTCCAAGCAATACAACAGGAAATTCACTCAGCCCTGCTACATCTTCAATTAAACGATTATCTTCTTTTATGTTTAGATTATGAGAATTTGCCAGTTCCAATAAGCCTGTTTTAATTATTTCTTCTCTCTTTGTTCTTTCTAAAATAACGTGATTTTCTGAAAGCTTGTTTTTGTAATCCTCAAAATCTGTTACTTCTAATTTTTTATTATCAGTTAAGCGATGCCCGTACGTAATATTATTAGCGGTTAAATGCCCAAATTGCAGCGGTAGTACTTCGCTATCAAATATGCATAAAATGTTACGCAGTGGTCTAACCCATTTTATTTTGTAATCACCCCAAAACATCGATTTTGCCCAGCTATATTTATTAATAGCATCTATAATAATCTCCGGCAAAATCTCTTTTATTTCTCTTTCTTCTGTCTTTTTGACAAAGAAATAATATAGCTGATTATTAATTAATTTAGTAGAAAGCTCTAATTTACTAACATTATGAGCTGTACAAAACCCATTAACTGCAGCTTCCGGAGCATCTATGCTCGGTCCTTTAATTTCCGTTTCTTTCGGTAAAGTTACTTTCGGTAAGTGGGTAGCATACAATGTTATCCTACGAGGTCCTACAAATGCTTGTACTTTTGCAAATATTTCGTTTTCTTCAAAAATTTTCGTGAATATGTTTAAATAACCCTCTTCAGCATTTTTTTGCATGAATGCAGGTATTTCTTCACTAAATAGCTCTAATAATAATTCACTCACCGCTTAACTCCAACCATTTCATACAACAAATTTTAGTTAAGTGCTGTACTCTTAAAATATAAGAGGCACGCTCAGTAACGCTAATTACCCCAAGTGCATCTAATCGATTAAAGGCATCGCTTGCTTTTGTACATTCGTAATAAGCAACATGTGGTACATTTTCTTTTATTAACCTCTCACATTGTTCTTCGCTATCTTTAAAATGTCGTACTAACATCTCACTATCTGCAAGCTCTAAATTATATTTTGAGTATTGTCGTTCAGCCTCAAAATCAACTTCCCCGTATTTTAAAGCTTTTTCTCCTACCTGCCCATTCCAATCCAGTTCCTTTACTTCATCGACACCTTGAATATATAATGCAAGCCTCTCAAGCCCATAAGTGATTTCACCGGCAACGGGACGGCATTCAATACCACCGATTTGCTGCATATAAGTAAATTGGGATACTTCCATACCGTCACACCATACCTCCCAACCAAGCCCCCAAGCCCCGAGCGTCGGCGACTTCCAATCATCTTCAACAAAACGAATATCATGCGTTTTTAAATCTATGCCTAAACATTCTAAGCTTTTAAAATATAAATCTTGAATATTATCCGGCGATGGCTTTAAGATGACCTGAAACTGATAGTAATGTTGCATTCTGTTAGGGTGCATGCCGTATCTGCTATCGCCTGGTCTTCTTGATGGCTGAACATATGCAACAGACCAAGGTTTTGAGCCAAGACATCTAAGTACCGTTGCAGGGTGAAATGTACCTGCTCCAACATGAGCATCGTAAGGCTGCAAGATTGCACAGCCGTAATCCTGCCAGTAATTTTGCAAGGTTAGTATAATTTGCTGAAATGATAGTTTTTTCATAAATAATTATGGTTATTATGTCATTCCCGCAGAAGCGGGAATCTAGTAAAGCATATAAAAAACAAATTTTTATATGCTTATTTATTAAATATGCACTTTTGTACAATGTCACGCAGCTTTGTTGTATGGCTCAGAAAAAGCATACAATGTCATTCCTGCGTGGATTAATTTCGCCGCTGTCATTCTGTGATTTATTCGGCGTTGTTGCATGGCTCGTTTTATGTCATTCCTGCGAAAGCAGGAATCCAAAAAATATAAATACAGCAATTTTTAAAATTAAAAGCTGGGGCCATCTCGCTTTATGATGGATTCCCGCTTTTGCGGGAATGACATAAAGAACAATGACCGGTCTACGCAACAAGACCTACGGCTGCTCGCAATGACGAAATAGCATAACACAAAGTTCTTAATAATACTCCTTACCGATCTCGATTTTAGGGCGGTTATTAGCTACACGCCAATCGTTAGTATCACGGAAAGAATAAACACAGCCGCAAAATTCTTGCTTATAAAAATTCTCTTCTTTGGCGATTTCATACATCCTACTAGCACCACCGTCTTTACGCCAATTGTAAGTCCAATATGTTATCCCCTCATAATGAGATGCGGCTCTAATCCCTGATTCATTAATTTGGTTCATATCTTTCCATCTAGAAATACCAAGCGAACTAGTTATAACCTTAAAATCGTTTTCATAAGCATATAAAGCCGTACGCTCGAAACGCATATCAAAACACATTGTACAGCGTTTACCTCTCTCAGGCTCAAACTCCATCCCTTTAGCACGCCTAAACCAATTTTGCGGATCATAATCTGCGTCGATAAATTCTATATTATGCTTCTCGGCAAACTTAATATTTTCATTCTTACGAAGCTCATATTCTTTTTTAGGATGAATATTAGGATTATAGAAAAAAAGCGTAAACTTAATACCAGTATCGATCATTTTCTCCATTAAAGGACTAACGCACGGAGCACAACAACAATGGAGTAAAACCTTACTTTCACCGTCCGGTACTTCAAAAATTTCACTCATGATTAGCTGACCAAATTCTTTTTATATGTTTCTTTATAGAATTTTAGGATTATAGAAGATAACAAAGCAAGTGCAATTAAATAATATGCAATAGCATAATTGTCTCCGGTAACTTTCGTTAATATCATTGCTAACATTGGAGCAGTACCGCCAAATATAGCAGCTGCAAGGTTGTATGAAAGTGCAACACCGGTAAATCTTATGCTAGTTGGAAATATCTCTACTAAAACCGTTGGGATAGGTCCCATATAAATAGCGATAATTCCAGCAAATATTACTTGAGATATTATAGCTAAAGTAAAGTTCATTGATCCTAAGGCTAGAAAAATAGGATAGACTGATAAAATTAACAAGATAATCCCCCATATTAGTACAGGACGCCGCCCCACTTTATCCGAAACATACGCAGATATAGGAAATACTATCATCATTACGATTAATATTATACTACTAACAATTGTGCTTTGCTGACTAGTATAACCAAGCGTTTGCATAAAATTACCGATAAAAACCGTAGAGGTATAAAAAGGAGCAGTTACGGTAATATAAAGACCAAGTGCGATAATTAGTTCTTTTGGGTATTTTGTTAATGTTTCTCGTAAAGGAAAACGTGCTAAACGCCCTGTTTCCTTAGCTTTTTTATAAATAGGGCTTTCTGCTAGGTTTTTTCTAATATATAAACCTACAGAGCTAATAAATAAACCGGCAATAAAAGGTATTCTCCAGCCCCATTCAAATAGCATATCGGCGGGCATAAAATAAGAAAAACTGGCTGCTGTAGCAAGTCCAAGCAGCATACCGCCGCACATACTAACGAATGAACTACTCCCCGCAAGTCCTCGCTGCTCGAACGAAGCATGTTCTACAATATACGAAATACAGCCGCTAAACTCCCCTCCTAAAGAAAACCCTTGTATGAGTCTTATAACAGTTAAAATAATAGGAGCGGCAATACCTATAGTTTTATAGCCTGGTAAGAGACCTATCCCGGCAGTCGGTATTGCCATAGTTATAACACCTATTACCAAAGCGGTACGTCTGCCGAATCTATCACCGATATTACCGAAAATAATACCGCCGAGCGGTCGTACTATAAAGCCTGCAGCAAATACCGCAAAAGTTAAAGTCTCTCGCATTTTTGAATCCGAAAAAAAATGCTGCCCTATAATATAAGCAAATTGAGCATATAATGCATAATCATACCATTCTAAAGCATTGCCGATCATGCCGGATATTACTACTTTTCTCATTAAGTTATTTTATTGATTTTAAAAAAGATAATAAGAGGAATATTTTATATTCTCAAGTAAAAACATAATCCGAACAAAATAAGAGAGTAGTTTTATACGAAGATCAAATTTAAAAAGAGCAAGGAGTCTGTAAGCCGAGGAGCGGAGCGTGTATTAAACATTCAGCATCCGAGGACTTACAAAGACGACGTAGCCAATTTTTCAAGTGGGGCAAGTATACCCTATCTATGTTTTTCATTAACCACTTTCTTAGTTAATTTAGCATTTATTTGAGAAGGAGAAACTTTAATATTTTGTTTGATGTTTTTTGTTTTTTCTTGAGAGAGAAGACTTTCTTTATCATTTTGTAATGTTTTCATAAACTTATCTATATTGCTTTGTTCTAGTTTTATTGCATTATCATTATTTAAAATTAATCCTCCAATTTTTTCACCAAGTTCAGGTGCATATCTGACTGCAAAAATCGATGCCGGTACAACTATGATAGAAAAAGTCGCTCCCGCAGTCGCAACACTAATTGCTCCGACTAATAAAGCACAAACAGCACCAGCTATTTTTCCGGTTGCTTGTTTAAATATATTACTTTTTTGTGTAAACGCTAAAGATATTTCTAATATTTTATTAAATTCTTTCTTTATATAGATTGTTGCTTCATCAATATTATTATATTTCTTCATTGCATACATTATAGAAGCCTTAAATAATTTTTTATGAGATTCCGCATAATTTATTATTTTGTCAAAATTCTTCTCTTTTAAAAGAGTTTTAAATATATTTTTAATTTTTTCTTTTTCGGTACTATTTATTTTTTCATCTCCAAAATAAACTTCTACAAGATTTTCTGCTATTATATCTTGTGATTGCTCTAAAATATTATTCTTATTTTGCTCATTTTCGTCTTCAGAAGTCATCATTATTGCAAATAACTCTAATGCTACGGAAAAATTATCATCGTTAATAACCCGCATACCTAAATAATTTTTGAGTCTAGAAATACATTTATTAATATATTTTTCAGCTTCCGGTTTAGAATTAAGCCTTAGCGTATAATCTATAGCAAGCATATTTGCAATAGTAGAGTAAGTAGATTTCGTAAGATTATTGACAAAATTATTAACAATATCTTTTTTAAATAAATTAGTATTTATGTTATTAAGTACTATTGTATTATTCATTTTAGTAATTTATTTTGAGGCTAATTCTCTGATATATAATATCAATTTAGCATAAATAAGATTAGGAGCGTGATTCACTGAAAGTTTATATACATTCTTAGGCGTTAACACTTCTTCATTACGCACTCGTACAAAAGATATAAGAGTATTAGGAGGCATATAAGAATAAATTTCAGAGAATATTTTTAAAAAAGTCAAAAAATCTGCACAGGCATATTTTATATTTATGCTATAATTATTTACATGAATCGATTCACCTTCTCCTCCTTCAATCGCCTGAACATTATTTTTAAAAAATACTGAATTTATAGATACGTCTATAGGTTCTACTAAATCATATTTATTGCTTAAGCTTTTTATTTTAGGAATTAGTTCTTGATAATTTAAGCAACTCACATTACTTGGGACGCTTAAATCTACATATTTTTTGTAAGATTCTAATATTTCTTCTTTAGAGTTAATGACGGAATAAAGCTTTAAAACTTCCTCTGTTAAATTTTCTTGTGAAACTTGTTTATCAAGAATAGATTTACTGTATTCTTGCTGGAAATTTTTTATTATCCAAATAGTTAAGGAAATAAAGAAGAAATATATAATAAATTGAAAGAATATAAGATTCTTTAAATACATAATATATTTTTCAAACATTATCTTTACCTTGGGTTATTAGGCTTTGGTTTTTCGTCATTGCGAGAAGAATTACATAGTAATTCGACGAAGCAGTATCAGGAACTTGTTATTATTTCATGAGATTGCCACGCGATCAAAGATCGCTCGCAATGACGTTTTTAGTTTAATCAAGTCTTATCGTCAACTATATTAACCGATAAAGGAATTACTACCTTACCGAATATATCAAGTATTTTATCCTTATATATAACATGATCTATCTGCAAATTAGATAATTTATTTTTTACGTTTTGCATATGATCATCTAGCATCTTTAGAGATTCATCTACCGATAGATTATTAGTATGATATTTAAGTATTAATTTGATTATTAATTGTCTCTTAGAAACTAACAAAATATTATCTATATTTGTTAATTCCCATTTAATTTCTTCTAATTTAAAAGCCGGATTTAAAGTAATTATAAGTCTGTTAAGCAAATCAAACGGTAGCGGTACCGGTGCTTCTAGTAATTTTTCTATTACATATAAATCAGCTAGGCTAGTAGTATTTTTAATATAAGGATATTTATATTTGATAATATCATATTCTTGATTTGTTGCATAATATTTTTCATTAATAGAGTTTATGTCTTTGTAATTCTGTTTTGTATTATATTTAATAATACCGACCACTAATATTAATATTATAAGTAATGCACTATATAATTTAAATGTCAGATCCTTTATAGTAACTAGTTTTTTTATTGATTTTAAATTATTATTATAAGCGGGAAAACTCTTATATTCTAGAAACAGCCTACTAATATTCGTATCTATAAATCTTTCTTTTTCTAGAGTTTGCTTATTTAGTGTATTATCAACCGGTATAAAGATTACAGAGCGATCTTCAAAATTTGTTGATTCTAATAAAGATTTTAACTCTTCATCTACTATAAGAATTATACAGGCTCTTTGATCAAGATTACTTATATAGTTTTTAAATAATATCAAACAATCATTAATTTCTTGTTCTATAATACCTTGAATATAGCCGGTTGTTTTATCAAATGGATACTCAAGATTTCTAATTGTTATTATATTATTTTTATGTTTGATAATAAATTTTATACCGCTAGCTTGTGAGACATATACACAAATTTGGAAATAATCATTATATTTATCATTTTCTATATTCTGAACTATTTTATTTATAATAACTTTTAGCTCTAACGTTAAAAAGTAAATTCCTTTTAAATCAAGCGATCTTTTATCTATAATACATGAAATTATATCACTTAAAGGTGTTTCAAATGGACACGACATAATTAAAGTCGACCAAATTTCACTTGGTGTAGTAGTAATTTCGTAAACACAATGCGCTATAATGTCTTCTTTATTAAAATAACCTTCGATAAATTGTTCAATAGGATCAATTTTAACTATTGACTGTAATATAGGTATTTGATCGTGCCGTGTCTTACATTCACTACCGTCAAGTAAAAAATAAATATCGCTTTTTGGAAATTTACTAAAAAAGTTTTTATAAGGGTTTAAGTCTATCTGTTCCTGAGTAGGAATAAATAATTTATCCAATAATTTATTATCAAGAAAAATACTAAGAAATACACCTTTATTACCTAGTAACACCACGATCTTTTTTCTTTTGAAAGAAAATATTTTTAATTTTGTAACAAAATTAACAAAATGTAATTTGATCGAATCAAAAATATTTTTCATAAATAAATTTATTTTAATCATAATTCAGTGTATTTTACTATACTAGACGTCATTTCTGCATAGCTTGAAAAATCTGCTCTATGTCATTCCCGCGAAAGCGGGTATGACATAACCAAGCCATGTAGCAAGACACCGTATAGATGAAAATGACATAACATTAAATAATATATCTTACCATGACTAAATTTACCACCGAAGAAGTTAGAAGTAAATTTATAACTTACTTTAAAGCAAATAATCATACACATGTACCGGCTAGCTCGTTAATTCCACACAATGACCCTAGCTTAATGTTTGTTAATTCCGGAATGGTACAATTTAAAAATGTTTTTACCGGACAAGAAAAAAGACCTTATAACAAAGCGGTAACTAGTCAGAAATCTCTTAGAGCCGGTGGCAAGCATAACGACCTTGAGAATGTGGGTTATACAGCAAGACATCATACATTTTTTGAAATGTTAGGTAGTTTTTCATTCGGTGACTATTTTAAAGAACAAGCCATATATTACGCTTGGAATTTATTGACTAAAGAATTTGAGCTCCCAAAAGACAAGCTATATGTAACAGTCTATCATACCGACGACGAAGCAGCTTCTTACTGGAAAAAAATAGCAGGATTTAGGGATGATCACATAATAAGGATTAAAACAAACGATAATTTTTGGTCTATGGGCGATACGGGTCCTTGTGGTCCTTGCTCTGAAATTTTTTATGACCACGGAGAACAAATATACGGTGGGCTACCTGGCACCAAGGACGAAGACGGTGACAGATTTATCGAGATTTGGAATATGGTATTTATGCAATATGAACAAATCGATAAAGATACTAGAATAGAGTTACCGCAAAAATCTATCGATACCGGTATGGGCCTTGAGCGTATGACGGCGGTATTACAGCATGTTAACAATAATTATGACATAGATTTATTTCAGGAAATAATTAATTTTACCGAAAATATAGTAAAAGTGAAAATAGAGGGAGAAGCTAAATTTTCTTACCGAGTTATTGCCGACCACGTGCGAGCAAGTAGCTTTTTAATAGCTGACGGTGTTATCCCTTCAAATGAGGGGCGTGGTTACGTACTTCGCCGTATTATGAGGCGAGCCATGAGGCATGCTCATATGTTAGGCAGCAAAGAGCCGCTTATGTATAAATTACTGCCAAAACTTGTTGATTTAATAGGGAATGTTTATCCTGAACTTAAGAGAGCAGAAAGCTTTATCAGCAGCATCTTAGAACAAGAGGAAATTAGGTTTAAAACTACTTTAGAACGTGGATTAAAGCTACTTACCGAAGAAACAGAAACGCTAACAAAAGGTAATGAGTTGTCGGGGGAAATAGCGTTCAAACTATATGATACTTATGGATTTCCGCTTGATTTAACCGAAGATATTCTAAAAAATCGTGATATTTCCGTTGATCATAAGGGATTTGAAGAGCAGATGCTTGCACAAAAAGAACGCGCTAGAAAATCTTGGCTTGGCTCCGGTGAGTCCAAAACCGATCGGTTGTGGCTTGATGTTAAAGAACAGCATGGCAGTACGGAGTTTTTAGGATATACGCTTAATGAGGCAGAATGTAAAATAATTGCATTAATTAAAGATAATAATTTAGTTAATGATATAAAAGAGATGGATACGCAATTTCTGCTAATCAGCAATCAAACTCCTTTTTACGGTGAGTCCGGCGGTCAGATGGGTGATATTGGAGCGATATTTGCAAAAGATTCTGCAATAGAGGTAGTAGATACTGTAAAATATCTAGGCTCTATTATAGTCCACACATGTATTTTGAAAAAAGGGCAGATTAAAATAGGTGAAAATGCTAATTTTAGTATAGACATCAAATATAGACAAAATTTAAGGATTCATCACTCGGCCACGCATATATTACATGCAGTACTACACGAGGTGCTTGGTAAACATGTTACACAAAAAGGTTCTTTAGTCGCTCCGACTTATTTACGTTTTGATATTAGCCATTCTAAAGCCGTGACTAATGAAGAAATCACTTTAATCGAAGATAAGGTAAATGAGATTATTAGAGATAATCATGAAGTAGATACTACATTAATGACAACCGAAGATGCAGTCAAACAAGGAGCTATGGCACTGTTTGGCGAGAAATACGACTCTGAAGCTAGAGTAGTTAAGATGGGTGAGACTTCTTTAGAATTATGCGGCGGTACGCATGTCAGACGTACCGGTGACATCGGTTGCTTTAAAATCACAGGCGAAAGTGCTATAGCAGCTGGTGTTCGCAGAATTGAAGCAGTTTGCGGTGAATTCGTAATTAAATTAATGAGAGAAAAGGATGGTTTACTTAAATCAATAGAAAGCAGTTTAAAGACTAATAAAAACGAGCTTATTACTAAAGTAAACAACATTCTAGAGCGTAATAAAGAGCTTGAGAAAGAGCTTGAAAAAGTCCATTTAGCCCGTTTAGATTTAAGTATAGAGCAGATTGAAAAGCAAGCTGAAGATATAAAAGGAGTTAAGTTAATTTATCGATATATAGAGAATTTAGACAATAAAGTATTGCGTCAGGCTGCAGAAAATTTAACGAAAAAAGTAGAAGATTTAATAGTAGTATATATTACGGGTAATAACGATAAATTATCTATTACGGTTGCGGTGAGTAAAGCTATAACAGACAAATACAATGCAGGTATAATCGCAAAAGAACTCTCTTTATTCTTGGGAGGCAGCGGTGGAGGTGGACAGCCTTCGATTGCTCAAGCCGGAGGAAATGATATAGGTAAACTAACTAACATCCATGAAAAATTACATAGTTTTTTAACAGTGTCGTAGTGTACTAATTTAGGACGTGGTTGCGAGCAGTTGTGGGAGTTGTTGCATGACTCGTTTTATGTCATTCCCGCGTAGGCGGGAATCCAGAAAAAAGTACAAATACAGCAAATTTTTGAAATTAAAAGCTCGATTTATCTCGCTTTATGCTGAATTCCCGCCTACGCGGGAATGACATAGGTATCCACGCAACTATATATTATAATGCCGTTAAATTCCCGAGTGCTTCTACTAATTTATGGTTATTAGCAAAATTTTCTATCTCATTATGATTGCCGTAATGATCAAAATTTAGTAATAGTTTTTCTTGAGAATTTTTATAAAAAATGTTGGTAAATAAACGCATTTCGCCGTCAATTTTAACTTCTACTGCTTTATTTGTAATAGTTGAGATTTAATCTTA
>NZ_MXAX01000200.1:0-92 GCF_019249195.1 Rickettsia sp. TH2014
CAACGCCTTGCGAGAAAGGCTTGCTTGCGTGGACTCCCAGTCGTCATTGCGAGGAGCGAAGCGACGTGGCAATCCAGAAAAAGATTAAAAAA
>NZ_MXAX01000200.1:110-4392 GCF_019249195.1 Rickettsia sp. TH2014
TTTACTGGATTGCTTCGTCGAATTACTACGTAGTTCTTCTCGCAGTGACGAAAAGCAGATCTACGCAACAATGCTTCACGGGAATGACATAGTAAAGAGTAGGGCAAATAATAATAGAATAATTATTTTACAATGAAAAATAACCATCGATGAAATTAGTAATAGTAGAATCGCCTGCAAAGGCAAAAACGATAAATAAATATTTAGGTGATGAGTTTAAGGTCATTGCATCATTCGGTCATATTAGAGATTTACCTTCTAAAAAAGGCTCAGTGTTACCTGATGAAAATTTTGCGATGAAATATGATATTTCCGATAAAGCAGGTAAATATGTAGATGCCATAGTTAAAGATGCAAAAAAAGCTGATGCAGTATATCTTGCAACCGATCCGGATCGTGAGGGTGAAGCTATCTCGTGGCATGTTGCAGAGGTAATAAAAGAAAAAAATAAGGTTAAATCCGATGATTTTTTCAAAAGGGTAGCCTTTAATGAAATCACTAAAAAAGCAATTATTCATGCCGTTGAGAATCCTAGAAAACTTGACGCTAACTTAGTAAATGCCCAGCAAGCAAGAAGAGCTTTAGACTATTTAGTCGGCTTTACCCTTTCACCTCTTTTATGGCGTAAATTACCTGGATGTAAATCGGCGGGGCGTGTACAATCCGTGGCTCTGCGATTAATATGTGAGCGAGAAGATGAAATAGAGCGTTTTAAGTCGGAAGAATATTGGGATATTAGCCTTAAAATGCAAAATAGTAATAATGAATTATTTACTGCTAAATTGACTCACGTAAACGATCAGAAGTTAGAAAAATTCTCAATTATTAACGAAAAAGACGCCAAAGATTTAACCGAAAAATTAAAATCTCAAAATTTTCATGTTGATAAGATAGAAAAGAAACAACAAAAACGTGCACCGCAACCTCCTTTTATTACTTCATCACTACAACAAGAAGCAGCAAGAAAATTAGGTTTTAGTGCTAAAAAGACTATGCAAATAGCACAAAAACTTTATGAGGGCGTTGACATAGGTAAGGAAACTATAGGGCTTATTACCTATATGAGAACTGACGGCGTTACATTATCAAATGATGCAATAGCTGATATACGTAAGTTAATCGATAAAAATTACGGTGACAAGTATTTACCGAATAGCCCTAGAATTTATAAATCCACAGTAAAAAATGCTCAAGAAGCTCATGAAGCTATAAGACCGACAAATATTACTTATACTCCTGATAGCTTAAAAGAAAAGCTGGAAAAGGATTATTATAAGCTTTATGAACTAATTTGGAAAAGGACTATAGCCTGCCAAATGGAAAATGTGATAATGGATTTGGTAGTTGCAAGTTTAGCTTCGGAAAATAAAGAATATTTGGCAAAAGCAAACGGATCAACTATAACATTTGACGGGTTTTATACGGTTTATCGTGAAAGTGTGGACGATGAGGCTGAAGAAGAAAATAAAATGCTGCCGTCTTTAAAAGAACAAGAACCGCTTAAAACTAAAGAAATTATTCCGAACCAGCATTTTACAGAACCTCCTCCAAGATATTCGGAAGCAAGCTTAGTGAAAAAACTTGAAGAGCTTGGGATCGGTCGCCCTTCGACCTATGCTAGTATTTTATCGGTTTTACAAGATCGAAAATATGTCTCTCTTGAGAAAAAGCGATTTATGCCTGAAGAATTAGGACGTTTGGTAACGGTATTCTTAGTCGGTTTTTTCAAGAAATATGTAGAATATGATTTTACCGCAGGTCTTGAAAATGAGTTAGATGAAATAGCTGCAGGTAAGCTTGAGTGGAAAGCTGCTTTAAATAATTTTTGGAGCGGTTTTAACCATAATATTGAATCGGTAAATGAGCAAAAAATCACCGAGATTATTAGCTATGTACAGAAAGCTCTTGATTATCACTTGTTCGGTGAAAATAAAGAATCTAAAGCTTGTCCTTCATGTAAAACAGGCGAGCTTAGCTTAAAGCTCGGTAAGTTCGGAGCGTTTTTAGCATGTAGTAATTACCCTGAATGCACTTTTAGAAAATCTATTGTTAGCGATAACGATAATAACGAAAATGAAGGCGATTTTGCCGCTACTCCTAATGAGAATAAAATTTTAGGCACTGATAAAGACGGAATAGAAATATATCTGAAAAAAGGACCTTACGGACCTTATGTTCAGCTCGGCGAACAAGAAGGCAAAGTAAAGCCAAAACGTAGCCCCGTGCCTGCTAGCTTAAATCAAAACGACATCACGCTTGAAATGGCATTAAAGCTTCTAAGCTTACCGCTAAAAATAGGTATTCATAAAGATAGTGGCGAGGAAATTATGATAGGATACGGTAAATTCGGTCCTTACATAAAATATATGGGTAAATTTATTTCAATACCTAAAAAATATGATTTTCTAAATTTAAGCTTAGATGATGCGATGAAATTAATTGAAGATAATAAAGCGAAGTTAGAAAAGAAACGGGCTTAAATAGTTTAGTATCACCCCGTGACTTAATTAATGTCATTCCTGCGAAAGCAGGAATCCAGCATAAAGCGAGATAAATCGAGCTTTAAATTTTAAAAATTTAGTGATTAAGACTTTTTAGTGGCTGGATTCCCGCTTCCGCGGGAATGACATAAAAGGATACAAATAATGGAAAAAATAAGTAAAAATGACAAAAATTATAACACGATTTGCTCCGTCGCCGACCGGTATGTTACATGTTGGAAATATCAGGGCAGCATTGCTTAACTGGCTATATGCAAAGAAGCATAACGGGCAGTTTATTTTAAGATTTGACGATACAGATTTAGAGCGTAGTAAACAGGAATATAAAGACGCTATAGAAGAAGATTTAAAATTTTTAAATCTTAATTGGGATCAGACATTTAATCAATTAAGTCGTTTAAGTAGATATGATGAAATCAAAAATCTATTATTAGACAAAAAAAGATTATATGCCTGCTATGAGACTCCGGAAGAGTTAGAATTAAAGCGTAAATTTCAATTATCTAAGGGATTACCGCCGATTTATGATCGAGCTAGCTTAAATCTAACAGAAGAACAAACACACAAATATATAGAGCAAGGAAGAAAACCGCATTATAGATTTTTGGTAAATCATGAACCTATTAGCTGGCATGATATGATCAAAGGCGAAGTTAAATATGACGGTAAGGCTTTAAGCGATCCAATAGTGATAAGAGCAGACGGTAGTATGACCTATATGTTATGCTCGGTTATTGACGATATTGATTATGAGATTACTCATATTATTAGGGGCGAAGATCACGTTAGCAATACCGCTATTCAAATTCAAATGTTTGAGGCTTTAAATACTACTCCTCCGACTTTTGGACATTTAAGCCTAATTATTAACAAGGATGAGAAAATTTCTAAAAGAGTCGGGGGATTTGAGATTGCAACTCTTAGAAAAGAAATCGGAATCGAAGCTATGGCAATAGCTAGCTTTTTTAGTTTACTTGGTTCATCGGCACAAATCTTGCCTTATAAATCAATGGAGAAGCTAGCAAATCAATTTGAGGTAAGTAGTTTTTCTAAAAGCCCGACTATCTATCAACCGGAAGATTTGGAAAGATTAAATCATAAATTATTAATAAGTTTAGATTTTGACGAAGTAAAAGACCGCCTTAAAGAAATCGATGCCGAGTATATTGATAAAAATTTTTGGTTATCGGTAAGACCCAATTTACAAAAATTACGTGATGTAAAAGATTGGTGGGAGATTTGTCATAAAACTCCGAATGTAAAAATTCTAAATTTAGATAAAGAATATTTAAAACAAGCAGCAGAATTATTACCGCAAGGGGAAATTATCAAAGATAGCTGGAGTATTTGGACTAAAGAAATAACAAATATAACAGGCAAGAAAGGTAAGGAGTTATTTCTGCCTCTTCGCCTTGCTTTAACCGGCAGAGAATCAGGGCCGGAAATTGCAGGAGTTTTACCTTTGATTGATCGGGAAGAGATAATAAAACGATTAACTAGTGCGTGACTCTTTATGTCATTCTCGCAAGGCATTGCTCGTGTGGACACCTGACCGTCATTGCGAGGAGCGAAGCGGCGCGGCAATCCAGGAAATAATTAAAAGAATTCTGTAAATTAAGAATTTTTACTGGATTGCTTCGTCAAAATTTTCAATTTTTCCTCGCAATGACGGATAAACAGGTCCATGCAACAATGCCTGCTCGCAAGGCGTTGTTGCGTAGAGATTAAAAAAAAGTCAATATAGTGCTTAAAGTATAAAAATAATTAAATTTTATATAATT
>NZ_MXAX01000201.1:0-14177 GCF_019249195.1 Rickettsia sp. TH2014
CAACGCCTTGCGAGAAAGGCTTGCTTGCGTGGACTCCCAGTCGTCATTGCGAGGAGCGAAGCGACGTGGCAATCCAGAAAAAGATTAAAAAAATTCTGTAAATCAGCATTTTTACTGGATACTGTGGTCAAGCCACGGTATGACAACCGAGCGTTTTTCAAGAGCCACACAACAATGCCTCGCAGGAATAACATAGAAAGCCGAGCGACAACCTCACTATTTACTATATCCTTTTAAAATCTCAAAATCTTGCCCTTGAAGAAAAAACTTTTCAGGTAATGTAATTTTTGCTACAAAATTCTTTACATCTTCGCTTTGTAAATAGATTGTAGCTTTAGAATTACTCTGGTCCCCGTTATTAGTGCGAGCTGCAAGCAAGGTTACTATCTGCCGTAATTCTTCATGATTTTGTGGGTAAAGCTGTAACTCAAATTGTTTATTATTAATTGCATCCTCAATTGATGAAAAGCTTTTTGCCGTTAGTTTTATTCCTCCTTCATCTTTAACTATATCACAATTAACGACTACCAAACTTTTAACATCGAGTAAATGTACATAATCTTTTAAAACTTCCTCACTAAAAATACTAAGTTCAAAGATATTCTCGGGGTCAGAAAGCACAAGCGTCACGAACCTACCTCTTGCCGACATACGAGAATCCTTTTTTTGTATTACACCGGCAAGATTTATTCGGTTAGCACCGTCAGGTAAGTTATTATGTAAATCTGCAGTACTTAAAATATTTAAACGGTTAAATATTTCTTGATATTGCGTAAGAGGATGATTAGAGATAAATAAACCCATAGATTCAAACTCATAAAAAGCTAAAGTATTGTTATCGGCATAATCACTTGCTATTAATATATTAGGGCTTAAACTAGAAACTTCAATTAAGCTAAATTGATTCGATTCCTGTTCTGCATGGTATGAAGCCGAATAAGCAAGCAATTTTGAAATACTTGAAAATAATTGCAATCGATTATCATGCAGCTCATCAAAACAGCCTGATTTAATTAAATTTTCTAGTAATTTACTATTAATAGATTTTGGTGGTAATCGTTCAATAAAATCGGTAATTGATTTAAACGCTCCTCTAGCTAGCCGTTCGTCTGTTACTAACTTACCGAAATTCGGCGTAACTCCCTTAATAGCCCCTAAGGCGAAGATTATTGTGCTACTAATTTTTTCTGGATTCCCGCTTTCGCGGGCATGACATAGAGAACCTTGGGGATGACATAAAGAGTCTTCTGAATGACAAGTTGTAAAATACCCTTCAGAGATATTAATATTAGGTGCAGTAATTTTTATACCGCTATCTTTTGCTTCTTGTAAAAATAAATTAATTTTATCATGATTATTTAATTCAAGATTTAAGCATGCTACTAAAAACTCTGCCGGGTAATTAGCTTTAAGATATGCGGTTTGGTATGAAATAACGCCGTAAGCTGCAGCATGCGCCTTATTAAAACCGTAACCTGCAAATTTAGCCACGGTTGCAAAAATGGATTTAGCTTGAGATTCCGAAATATTATTAGCAATTGCTCCTTTAACGAAGATTTCTTCCTGCTCCTCCATTTCTTTCTTTATCTTCTTACCCATCGCTCTACGAAGCAAATCAGCAGCTCCTAGCGTATAACCTGCGAGAATCTGAGCAATTCTTTGTACCTGCTCCTGATATATCACCACTCCGTAAGTTTCTTCTAAGATTGGCTTTAATAGCTCATGTAAATAATCAGGCTGCTGTAATTTATGCTTACAAGCTATATAGGTAGGAATATTTTCCATAGGACCCGGACGATATAAAGCCCCAAGAGCTATCAAATCGTGTATAGAGTCAGGTTTAAGGCGTCTAAGTGCATCTTTCATCCCGATACTTTCAAATTGAAAAACGCCGACTCCTTTACCTTTACACAACATTTGATAAGTCTTATTATCATCAAAGGTCATATTGTTAAAATCTACTTCTATTCCTTGTTCTTTAAGTAGTTTCTTACAATCGGTAATAACCGTCAGGGTTTGGAGTCCTAAAAAATCAAATTTAATTAAACCGGCAATTTCGGAATATTTCATAGAATAACCAACTACCAACATATCGGAATTAGCATCTTTATATACCGGTACTATATCGACTAAATCAGTACCTGCTATTACGATTCCTGCGGCATGAGTTGAGGAATGCCTATGTAACCCCTCAAGAATTAACGAAGTATCAAGCACTAACTTAATTAATTCCGCTTCACCCTCTAAATTATACAACCCATTACCTTTAGCGGCATTTGCAAGCTCCGGAACTTCACGCATCGCCTGTTCTAGGCTAACGGGATTGACCGCACTAAAAGGTACAAGCTCCGTTAGATAATCAGCGAATTTATAAGGTAAGCTAAGTACGCGAGCAACATCCTTAATTACGGCCTTTGCCTGCATTTTACCGAAAGTTATAATCTGTCCTACTCTATTATTACCGTATTTAGAGCGTACGTAATTGATTACTTCTTCACGCCTTTCTTGACAAAAATCAATATCAAAATCAGGCATTGAAATACGTTCAGGATTTAAAAATCTTTCAAATAATAAGCCGAATTTAATCGGATCGAGATCAGTAATAAGCAAGCTCCAAGCAACAACCGAGCCTGCTCCCGAACCTCTACCCGGTCCAACTAAAATACCCTCTTTTTTACTCCATTTAATAAAATCGGATACAATTAAAAAATAACCGGCAAAATTCATATTACAGATAATATCCAGCTCATAATTAAGACGAGCAAAATATTCGGTTTTCAAGTCTTCTTGATTCTGCAGTGGAATATTTTCAGATTTAAACTTTGTAGCAAGCCTTGCAAGCAACCCTTCTTTTGCATCTTTTCTAATTAAATCCGTTTCACTAATATCTTTGGTGGCAAAATTAGGCAGCATCGGCGGGTTTGCATGTGCTGCAAAATAACAACGCTCTCTTAAATTAACGGTGTTTTCGATAGCACTAGGTAGATCAGAAAAAAGCTCTATCATCTCATGCGGTGATCTAAAATAACAATTTTCACTAACTGTTTTACGATCAGGATATTCTTTAGTAACACCGGCTGATATACATAATAATACATCATGTGCATCATGCATGGTTTTTTCGCTAAACAAAACTTTATTAGTAGCAACAAGCGGAATAGCAAGCTCGGCAGCAATTCTAATATAACTATCTTCAATAAACTGTTCTTCCGGTAGATCGTGTCTCATAATCTCAAAATAAAAACGATCTCCTAAAATGTCCTGTAATTTACGTGCAAATAGCATCGCTTGCTCTTCGCTCCGAGCTAGCAAGCATTTTCCGACAATACCGTCGGTATAACAGCATAATCCTATTAACCCCTCTTGATATTCAATTAAATCTTCAAAATCAATGTGATCGCATAGCTTACGATCATTTTTAGTAAAAGTAAGGCTTGATAGTTTGAGTAAATTTTTATAGCCGATTTCATCTTTAGCTATAAGCAAAATTTGAGCAAAAATATTTATATCGTATTTTATATTTAGAATAACTCCGTGTATCGGCTGCAGTCCTTTTTTTACTGCGTATAATGCAAATTCTAACGAGCCGAATAAATTTCCCTTATCTGCCAAACAAATAGCAGGCATTTTATTCGATGAAGCAAGCTCTACTACTTTCTCGATCGTTAATGCACTTTCTAAAAAAGAATAAGAGCTTTGAGTTCTTAAATGAATAAATTCAGGTTTCATTTTTTATTAATTTTATAAGTGTATAAATCGTCATTGCGAGCGAACGTGGAGAGCGTGGCAATCTCATGAAATAATAACAAACTCCTGAGATTGCTTCGTCAAAACTTACAGTTTTTCCTCGCAATGACGTTGTTTAGACTAAATCTTACTTCCGACTGCATAATATCTAAAACCGATTTTTTTCATTGCTTCATTATCTAGTATATTTCTAAGGTCAATGATTATCGGGGATTTTACTAAAGCATAAATTCCTTGCCAATTAAGTTCTTTGAATTCTAACCATTCAGTTGCAATAACTATAATATCTACTGATTTACAGGCTTCAGCTACCGAATCTAAATATAGCAAATTTTTATGTTCTAAATTCTTTTTAGCATTTTCAAGACCGATAGGATCAAATGCTTTAACATATACATCTTTATTTAATAAGATCTTTACAATTTCGATGGCAGGACTTGCCCTAACATCATCTGTTCCCGCTTTGTATGTTAAGCCTAAAATTGCTATATTTTTACTTTTTAAATCTCCGTCTAACAAAGTAGCTATTTTATCTACCATATTACTTGGACGCTGCTTATTACTTTTAATTACTGCCTTAAGAATCTTACAATCGATATGATGATTTTCTACAAGATTATTTAATGCTAGAATATCTTTTGGAAAACATGAACCACCAAAACCCGGTCCTGCATTTAAAAAGTTTTGACCGATTCTTTGATCAAGTCCTACACCTTTAGATAAATCTTTAATATTACCGCCGATTTTTTCACATAAATCAGCCATCTCATTAATAAAAGCAATTTTGGTAGCTAAAAAGCTATTAGAAGCATATTTAATAAGCTCGCTCGTCACTAAATCGGTAACCACGAACTTTGCACCTTGTTCTATTAAAGGTGCATAAATTTTTCGCAATATTTCCTCTGATTCTTTATTATTTACGCCGATAACTATACGATCAGGATATAAAAAATCTTCTACCGCACTGCCCTCTCTTAAAAACTCAGGATTAGAAGCAACATTAAATGAAAAGTCTTTTGATTTTAAATAAGCTATAATATTACTGCAACTATCAGGCGGAACAGTAGATTTTATGACTATTAAACAATCTTTATTTATATGCTTGGAAACTTTATCAATAGCATCATAGACATATTTTAAATCTGCTTCTCCCGACTCTTTTGAAGGCGTACCGACCGTAATAAATATTGCCTCGGCATTTTGAAGTTCATTATTATAAATATTTGTAAATTTTAACCTATTAGCTTCTAAAGCTTGCTTAAGATACTCATCAAGTTTAGCTTCATAAATCGGTAATATTTGCTTATTTAATTTGGATATTTTAACCTCATCATTATCAAGACAAGTAACATTATGACCTAAATAGCCCATAATAATACCTGAGACTAATCCCACATATCCGCTACCGATAAATGTAATATTCATAATTTTTTGTGATTTTTATATTAAATTTTTAGATTATACGTTATATTCAACTAGCGTGACAAGCATACCTCGAGTACATGAAGAGTTGGGATACGAAGCTCAATTTGGAAAAGAGCAAGGAGACTGTAAACCGAGGAGCGGAGCGTATAATAATACGTGAGCATCCGAGGTCTTACAAAGGCGACGTAGCCAATTTTTCAAATTCAGCGAGTATATAAAGCTTTTTATCATATTTCAATAAATTTACAAGCTCAAATGAATTTTATTAAAAAAACCTTTATTAGTATTTTTATAATTCTAATTTCATTATCTTTGGCTATAACTCTAACTGTTTATAGTGCAAATAAAGGACACTTAAATGAACCTTTGAAAAAAATAATTGAATTTTATTTAAGTAAAAATGATATAAAGGCTGTACTACATAATTTAGAATTTAAAGAAAACAGATTATCCATAGATAAAATTTCCTTAAGTCTTATAGATAATGCTAGAGGAGAAATTAACGATTTTAATCTTTTCTTTAATTTCAAAAATTTCTTCTCTAATTCGTTAATAGAGGCTAATTTTAATATCGATAAAATTTCCGTAATCTCAAATAACGATGAAGAGATTATAAATACTTCAACAACCGGTGATTATTCGTTAAATATAATTAAAAAAGATTCCCTAACCGACATACGACTAACTTCAATAAAAAGTGATATCTTAGCCGATGAGCAAGGAACAGACTTACCTCTAGGAAATGCTTTATGCTCATATAAAACCGCCTATTCTAAAGATCATCCAAAGACCGTTAATTGCAAACTTACCTTTGGGGATAAAGCTTTTTTATCACTAAACGGTATAATAACTGATAAAAATATCGATGCGAGTGCAGCTGCCGCAAATATGCCTTTAATAATTTATCAAACAGTCGAAAAAATTATTCCGGATAACCCTATAATCTCATATTTACGAGAACATATAAAACAAGGCTACATCCAAAACGGAGAATTAAATATTAAATTAGATAAAAAATTTTTAAAAAAAAATATTTTAGTAGAAGATAATTTAAAAGCAAATTTACATATCTCGAATTTTGAATATAAATATCATACAGATTTACCGCCTTTGACTAAAGTTGATACTAATATAATCATTTCAGGACCAGAAATAAAATTTCTAATTAATGAAGCATATAGCGGTAAAAGTGTTGTTTCAGACGGTATTATGACTTTCAAATGGGAAGGACCGGATAAATCACAATTTGTTTTTAATGCTACTGCTAAAGGCGAAATTAACGACTTAATTGCCTTTGTTCCAAATGATGTCTATCAAAATATTAAAGCTCAAAATATTGATCTTAAAAAAATCAAAGGAGCGGCAAATTCAATAATAGAGCTAATAATTCCTATTAGCCCAAATATCCCTAATAGCTATAATGTTTTGTCGACATTAACAAATATCTCTTTTAACACCTTAGACAATAATATCCTATTACAAAACGGTGAAGCCAAGGGTAGCTTTAAAGACAACAAACTAAATATTAACGGTAAGGGTAAAATTAATAATTATGCAAGCAGCTTTACTTATGATCATGATATATCAGATAAAAATAATGAGTGTTTACTTAAAATAAAAAGTAATATTACGGCAAATAATCAAAGATTCGGTGTATTTAAATTAATTTCAGGCAGCACCGTTTTAAATTTTGAGTATAAAAAACAGCATAATAATGAGAGTTTTATTACCGTTAATTCTAATCTTGATAATTTAGAATTCTATATAGATAAAGTATCTATTCATAAAAAATTATATAAAAAAGCCAATCTATCTTTATATACAAAATTAAATAATAAAAATTCTGATAGAAATATTGAATTCAATCTTTCAGGACAGGATAATTTAAAAATCAACGGTAATGTTTTAATTAGAAAAGATAACTATAATATTAATCTAGCCTCTGTTAAACATAATCATACGGATTTAAAAGGAAAAATAATCATAGATAATCATAATCTTAATACGGAACTTTATGGAAGCGGATTAGATTTATCAAATGCTAATATGATGCAGTTTTTAGAAAAAGAGGGAGATTCTACGCGTAATATTAATTTAAAAACTAATATATCAAAAATAATTTTAAAGAATAATATAATTCTAGGTAATCTTGATTTAGCAATTAAATGTGATAAAGTGCGGTGTTTCTCCGGTTTTCTAAATGCTAATATTGATAATAAAAAAGTTAAGATGTCGCTTACCGCTAAAGACACTTTTGAACAATGGCTAATTGAATCCGATAATGCCGGAGCATTGCTTAAGGGACTTGGAATGTATTCCACTATGCAAAACGGTCAGATTAACATCAACTTAAATACAAGAAGATATGAAGTAAAAAAAGGGGAAATAGTGCCGATATTAGACGGCAAATTTTCTATAAAACATTTTACGGTAGTCGATACTCCTTTTTTAACACGGCTTGTTTCCTTTGTTTCGTTGCCGGGTTTTCTTAGTTCAATAACTAATAATAAAAATATTTTATTTGAAGATATGACCGGTAAATTTAATTATAGAGGAAATGTAATTACAATTTTCGATACGGAAGCACACGGACCGTTCTTTGATTTTACTATGAAAGGTAATATTGATACCAAACAGCAATTAATTACGGTTAAAGGAAATGTTATTCCTTCCTTTTTCTTAATCAGCACTATTGTAACTAAAATACCGGTAGTCGGTAAAATATTTTCCAGAGTAGCACCTTACTCCCTAAAAATGAACTATAAATAGTTATATTCCGTGTACAAAAAATTATATTTAATCGGTATTTTACTTTTAGGCTTAATTTCCGGTCTTACGTTCAATTTAATTTTTTTCACGGTTCCATACCAATTATCCGAAGCAAAATACACTACTGATATAATAGGCTCGATATCACTAGCTGCTTTTCCGTATTGCTTAAAGGTCATATGGTCACCTTTTATAGATAAATACTCTATACCTTTTTTATGTTCTAAATTCGGTCACAGGCGTGGCTGGGCATTGGTATCACAAATATTTTTAATCCTAGCGATGATGGGGTTCTTAAACGTAAACCCTTGTAATAACTTATATATTACTGCAATTATCTTATTTATTATTTCATTCTGCAGTTCTACGCAAGATATTGTACTTGACGCATATAGAATTGAGAGACCTACATCTAAAGAAGAGCTATCAATGGCTTTTACCTTTAGTAGCATAGGGTTTCGTTTAGGTATGTTACTTGGCAGCGTCGGTACTTTATATTCATCAATTATTTTCGGCTGGGATACAGTATATAAATTTGCTTTATTTATTACTGTAGTTGGTCCTATAGTAATCTTATGTATCAAAGAACCGAAACCTAAAGAAAAACGTCATACGACTACTAATTTAATAGGATTACAACAATATTTTGAAGTTATTAAAAAAAGTATTATATCTTTAAAAAATGAACAGCAATATTTACTGCTAATTATGTTATTTGTATTCTTGTACAAAGCTGCGGATTCTATACCTATGGCTATGAGTTCGCCTTTATTTCTAGATTTAAGTTTTACTACTCATGAAATTGCCGTTATTTACAAAGCTTACGGGTTACTAATCATGATAGTCGGAGGAGCTTTAGGCGGTGTTTTAGCTACAAAAATGGGTATATTTCATAGCGTCTTAATTGGTGGAGTTATTCAATTATTGTCGCCTCTTATGTTTATGATTCTTGCGACCATCGGCTATGATATAAGGATATTTATAATAACAGTTACAGTACAAAATTTTTGTGCAGGCTTTGCAGGAACTATTATCTCTATCTATTTTGCTAGTCTTTGTAATAGTGAATTTGTTGCCACGCAATATTCTATTATTGCATCTTTTAGCTCTCTTAGCCGTATTATTCTAGCTAGCCTTGGCGGTATTTGTGCAAAATATCTTACTTGGTCTGTATTCTTTTTAGGTAACACTCTGTTTAGCATGTTATTTATACCGATATTTTATAAAATATATAGAAAGAAACTAGACTTTGTGAATATTTCTAAAAAGATATGACAATTATTAAAAAAGGTTTATAATATTGATATATATACTTCTGCGAAATGAAGAGTCAAAATTTTTATGAAATTATATAGTTTTCAAGAACATTTATTAGAATTAAAAATAAGACTTCTTAGAATATTTACTGCTTTTATAATTATATTTGCTATTTGCTATTATTTTAGCGACAATATTTATAGTTTTTTATTAAAACCGCTTGCTAAGCTAAGCGGTGATACGGTACGAAATATAATTTATACAGGGCTTACAGAAGCATTTTTTACTTATATTAAACTTGCGGCTTTTACTGCTTTTACTATTATTATACCTATAATTGCTTTGGAATGTTATTTATTTATCAGTCCAGGGTTACATCGCCATGAAAGAAAAATTATCGCTTTTATTCTTTTTATGTCGCCTATTTTATTTTGGTGCGGTGGTATTTTTGTTTTTTACTTTGTAATGCCGAAAGCTTGGAATTTTTTTCTTAGTTTTGAAAAGCGTGATATGATAGTACCGATAGTTTTGGAAGCAAGAATTAGCGAGTATCTAAATTTAGTTATTCATTTAATTATTGCTTTTGGAGTTGCTTTTCAACTACCGGTTGTGATAATAATATTAAATATACTAAAAATAGTTAAGGTACAAACGCTTAAGCAAAAAAGACGTATTGCCGTGGTAATTAACTTTATTATTGCAGGAATATTAACGCCTCCTGACATTTTAAGCCAGTTTACTCTTGCAATACCGCTACTTTTATTATATGAAACTTCAATAATGATATGTAATTTTATAGAAAAACCGAGGACACTAAATGTTAAATATCAAATGGATTAGAGAAAATCAAGAATTATTCGATGAAAAGCTTAGCCAAAGATTTATTGAACCTATGTCTAGTAAAATTGCTATGCTCGACGGAGAGAAAAGAAAAATTACGGGTTTAATTCAAGAATTTCAGCATGCACGCAAGGTAAAATCAAAGATTTTAGGTAATATGGCCTCTAAAAGAGGCGAAGAGTTTGAAGAGCTACAAAGAGATGTCAAACATATAAATGAGAAGTTGGAAGAACTTGAACAGGATCTAAATAATAATAACGAATTAAATGAACTATTAAATATGCTTCCTAATATTCCGGACGAAGAAGTACCTTACGGAATGGATGAAAGTATGAATAAATTAGTTCGTACTTACGGAGAGACAAATCCAAATGCTTTGAATAAACAGCATTGTGAATTAGGTACAAAATTAAATTTAATGGATTTTGAACAAACTGCTAAAATTTCCGGAGCTAGATTTGTAACGTTAAAAGGTGATTTAGCAAAGCTAGAACGTGCTTTAATTAACTTTATGATTGATGTTCATACTAAAGAGTTTGACTTCTTTGAGATATCACCTCCGGTATTAGTTCGAGATAATGCTATGTATAATGCAGGACAACTACCTAAATTTGCCGAAGAGTCTTTTGCAACAACAAATGGTTATAGACTAATTCCAACCGCAGAAGTATCCTTAGTAAATATAGTCGCCGATACTATTATACCAAGAGAAAAATTACCGATGCGTTATGTTGCTTACACCCCGTGCTTTAGATCAGAAGCAGGTAGTAGCGGTAGAGATACAAGAGGTATGATTAGATTACATCAATTCGGTAAAGTTGAGCTAGTATCTATTACTACCCCTGAAGAATCAAAAAATGAGCATGAATATATAACTAATGCTTCAGAGACTATTTTACAAAAACTGAATCTTCCTTATCGTGTTATGTTACTTTGCACCGGAGATATGGGATTTGCGGCAAAAAAAACCTATGATATAGAAGTATGGCTTCCGGGACAAAAGCAATATCGCGAAATTGCTAGCTGTTCTAATTGTGGAGATTTTCAAGCACGTAGAATGAAAGCAAGATATAAAGAATTCGGCAGTAACGAAACTACCTTAGTCCATACTTTAAATGCTTCAGGATTACCTATCGGAAGAACTATGGTTGCAATACTTGAAAATTATCAAAATGAAGATGGATCAATAACTATACCTGATGTCTTGATAAATTACATGGGAGGGTTACAAAAAATCGCTACATATAGTGAATAATTGTTTATTAAATATAAATAATAAGGTAAAGTTTTGTGATATACTCGTTTAATTTGAAAAATTGGCTATGTAGTGATACCCAAACCGTCATTGCGAGGAAATTACGTAAGTAATTGACGAAACAATCTCAGGATGCTTGACAAGATTGCCACGTCGCTTCGCTCTTCGCAATGACGACTCGGAATCGATGCAACAATATCCATTAATATACAAAACGATAATTTAAATTCAGGTTATTTGTGTTTAGTGATTTACGAAAATTTGACAAAGATATATATAATTATAATGCTCCTAATTTTATACCTATAGCATGTCATTATAATGAAAATACTTTACTTACCAAAGACGGTAAATTACTACAAATTATAAAAATACACGGCATTAACTCAGAGAAAATAAGCGATAACATACAAAATTTACGCGAAATGGTTAGAACTTCTATAAAAAAGAATATAACCGATTATGATTTTGCTTTTTGGCTACATACAATACGAGAAAAACAAAATTTAGATGATTCCACTCCTTACAAAAAATTATTACCGGCAAATATTCATGCACTATGGCAAAGAAAAAACCACTGGAATGATAAATTCGTTAATACTTTATATATATCTATAGTACATGATTCTGCTAAAGTTGACATCAAAAATTTTAACTCTTTAATAAATTCTTTATCTAATAAATTAATTACTGATTTTGAAAATAACTATTTAGATTCAGCTTTTCAAAAACTAGAAAATATCACTAATAATATTTTAAACGATTTAAACGAATTCGGTACTGAGAAGCTCGGCATCATATTTGAAAATGATAATGTTTTTTCTAATCCTTTATTTTTATATAATCGAATAGCTAACCTTAATAATAATGATTGTTTGGTACCTATAATAGATTTATCCGATGCACTAGGTAGAAGTATTTATACAATTAGCGGCGATAAAATGGTAGTTACGGATCATGAGAAAAATAACAAATTCGTTTCTTTACTATCTATAAAAGAATATCAAGAAACTCCTTCTAATACACTGGATAAATTTTTACAGTTACCGATTGAATTAATAATAACTGAAATATTTTACTTTGTTAGCAAAAAACAAGTAATATCCAAATTGCGTGGTCAAGATCATATTCTAAAAATTACTAACGACCCAACTTTACTTAATCATAAAGGTATTAATAAGCTTGATGCAGCTAATTTAGATTTTCAATTTTGTAATCAGCAAATTTCAATTGCCGTTATAGAAGAAGATGAAAATAAACTAGATGCAGCCGTAGCTAAAGCATCAACCGAACTTTTTAAACTTGGTATTATTCATGTAAAAGAAGATCTTAATATTGAGCAAATATTTTGGTCACAATTACCTGCTAACTTTGCCTTTATCCGCAGAATGTCACCATTATCCGTAGAATATATTGCTTCTCTTACCGCTCTTCATAATACTACACTCGGTAATCAATATAATCCTTGGGGCAAGGCTATAACTTTACTACGAACCGAGAAAGGTACTCCATATTTCATGAATTTTCATGATAAAACGAATAAAGGTAATACTTGCATCTTTGGTACGAACAAAACCGGCAAAACCGTATTATTGAACTTTCTAATATCAGAATCAACTAAATACGATCCAACAATAATTTATATCTCTAATAATAATGATTCTAAAATTTTTATCGAGTCAATAGAAGGCAAATGGCTAGAACCGGACAAACAAATTATCAATCCATTTTTAGTAGATGATACAGAAAAATCACAAGCTTTTATTTTAGAATTTTTAAAATTAATCAGCGGTCATTACATCGCACCTCTTAGCGAAATAGAGATATCATTTCTAGAGAAATTAAAAAATAAAATTTTATCAATTGAAAAAGAAAAACGTATTTTTTCCGATATTTTAAAATTAGAAGATTTTAAAGAGAATGGGGGAATACAAATACTTGATAAACTTAAAGTTTTTACCGAAGAACAATTATATTTCGGATTATTTGACGGACCACCTCTTAACATTGAAGAAGGGAAAGTTATAGGATTCAATTTATATCAACTCTCTGATGAGCCGTTTTCTAAACAATTTTATCCAACGGAGAAGAAATTTTTAGAACAATTTAATAATAATTTAAAGAAACATCAAGCTATTTGTGCAGGAGTAATTTATGCTTTTACTTATCATTTAAGCCTAGTTGGCACAAAACCTAAAATATTTGCTGCCGATAATTTTGATAAACTTTACAGACCTGAAGTTTATTATGATAATATAAATTTAATCTATAATAATTTATCTCAAAATAATGGTATTTTCGTCAGTAATTTCAATTTTATTTATCTTAAGACATATCCAAAATATACTATAAAACCTTGGCTTGATTTAATTAATACTAAAATTATTCTACCGTCTGACGTTAAAATAGAAGATTTAGATCAAATTTTAGGTTTAAGCGAGCCGGAAATACGAAAATTATCACAGCTAATACTTTCTGCAAGAATGTTCTTAATTAATAAGGATAATGAATCGATAGCTTCTGAATTAAGTATTGCCGCTTTAATAGGAATTGTCCGTATTTTATCAAGCAGACAAGCGGAAATGGATATTTATAACAAAATACTTGAACAACACCAAGGTCCTCCGGATAATTGGATTAATTACCTATATAATGAGTTAAATACGGACTGAGGTGAATAGCTACTAAAACCATTGTCATTCCCGCGTGGCATTGTTACATAGATACCAAAACCGTCATTCCTGCAAGACCTTGTTGCGTAGATATAAAAAAAAGTAGCTGCGAACTAAGAAAAGTAGTAAATCGACAAAAAACTTAACCACAAGTGTGTATGTCAAAGCTACAAAAAGTTTGCAACTGGAAAGAATATAACAGAAGTTTAAAG
>NZ_MXAX01000202.1:0-2157 GCF_019249195.1 Rickettsia sp. TH2014
CAACGCCTTGCGAGAAAGGCTTGCTTGCGTGGACTCCCAGTCGTCATTGCGAGGAGCGAAGCGACGTGGCAATCCAGAAAAAGATTAAAAAAATTCTGTAAATCAGCATGTTTACTGGATTGCTTCGTCGAATTACTACGTAATTCTTCTCGCAATGACGAGTTGCTATCCACATAAAAACTATTCCAATTATTACGTTATGTGAGTCTGAAAAAATATGAATAAATTACTACTTATAATCATTACTGTTTTTTTTGCTTTTAATGTAGCACAAGCTTCGTTGCCGAATATAGTAGCATCCGTAAATGATGAACCTATTACTCTTAATGAGTTCCGTGCTAGAAAAAAAATGATTATGGCACTAAATAATGTTGAAAGTCTAACGCCTGCTCAAGATAAGCAGCTAAGTGACTTAGCAATCAAGAGCTTAATTGACGAATCTTTGCTTTTTCAATATGCCGGAGATAGAGAAATTCCGCAAGAAGAGATAGATAATGCTATTAAATCTATTGAAGATCGTAATAAAATGCCCCACGGTTCTCTTCTTCAGTATTTAAAAAGCAGATCGGTTAATCCTGATAGTTTTATTTCCCAAATTAAATCCGAGTTGATTAAAATGAATATTTTATCAAGTCTATCAAGATCGGTACAAGTAAGTAATAAAGAAATAGATGTCGCAATTTTATCTAGTGATCAAAAAGACGTAGAAATTTCAATGCAAGTATTTACATCTAAAGATGCTGGCAATAAAGCGTTTACACAGATGAATAATTTGAAAAATCGACTAAAAAAATGTGCAGACGTTAAAAAATCACTTTATGATAATTTTGCTACTATGCAAATTATTACCGATAAGCTTAGCAAGATAGAAGCCGTAAAACAAACTATTGTAAAGGACTTAAGCTCGGACAAAGCAAGCAATGTTTTTGAAGTAAATAACAAATTTGAAATAATATTAGTGTGCAGCAAAAAAATCTTAAATGTTAATGAAGATGAAAATAATTATGTAGTAAACTTCCTAACCAATAAAAAGATTTCACAAAAAGCACAAAAAATGTTTGAAAATATGCGTAAGAAAGCAGTTATAAAAATAATGTTATCAGAATAACGTCATTGTGAGGAGCGAAGCGACGTGGCAATCTCATGAAATAATACAAACTCCTGAGATTGCTTCGTCAATACTTCGTATTTCCTCGCGATGACGATGCTTGCTCTACACAATCACCTTTAAAATCCATGCTCCCTTCAATTGCAAAACATGCAGCATCTCATCAAATTAATCCTATTAAAAAGCACGGACAAAATTTTATTTTTGACAGTAGTCTATGTGATAAAATTGTACGTGCGAGTAACCTTGCAGAAAATAGCAGAGCGCTAGAAATAGGACCCGGCACCGGAGGATTAACTAGGTCAATATTGCAGAAAAATCCTGCATCCTTAACTGTTATAGAAACAGATGAGAGATGTATCCCACTCCTTAATGAGATTAAAGAATATTATCCTAATCTAAATATTATAAAACAAGATGCTCTTAAAATAAATTTAACTGATTTAGGTTATGATAAAATAACTATAATCTCTAATTTACCATATCATATAGGTACTGAGTTAGTAATTAGATGGCTGAAAGAAGCGCGGTTAATTACTAATATGACGCTAATGTTACAAAAGGAAGTAGTAGAACGTATTTGTGCTATGCCGTCAACTAAAGCATATGGCAGGTTATCGGTAATATGTCAGTTAATTACTAAAGTGAAAAAATGCTTTGACGTAGCACCGACTGCTTTCTATCCACCTCCTAAAGTATATTCTGCGATAGTCAAACTAATACCTTTAGAAAATCCCCCGTCTATTGCTCTGATAAATAAAGTTGAGCAAATAACAAAACTTGCTTTTGCAGGACGACGGAAAATGATCAAATCATCACTGAAAAATCTTGTACCTAACATACATGAAATATTAACTCAGTTGAAAATCAATGATAATTATCGTGCTGAAAATCTTACTCCTCAGGATTATTTGAGAATTGCCGAAATGTTAGACAATGTCACCTAGTTCGCTTGACGAGCGTTGTTGCATGGCTCGGAAAATCTGCAGGGTGTCATACCGTGGACTGTAGAAGTCAAGATTTAATCTTACAGACATTATAAAAATTAT
>NZ_MXAX01000203.1:0-1359 GCF_019249195.1 Rickettsia sp. TH2014
CAACGCCTTGCGAGAAAGGCTTGCTTGCGTGGACTCCCAGTCGTCATTGCGAGGAGCGAAGCGACGTGGCAATCCAGAAAAAGATTAAAAAAATTCTGTAAATCAGCATGTTTACTGGATTGCCGCTCTCCCTACGGTCGCTCGCAATGACGATTTGACAAAAATTTAATACTAAAAACTATGAATGTCAAAGATATAGGGGTAATAATTGCTAGAAAGCCTTTAAAAGAAAATATGTTTATTGTTACAATTTTTACTAAAAATCACGGTTTATATTCGGGAGTTGCAAAGGAATCTTCTAAGAAAAGTAAATTTATATATCAAGAAGGTAATATTGTAGATTTTCTTTGGCAAGCAAGATTACATGAACATATAGGCATAGCCAAGTGTGAACTTATAAAATCTTATACCGGTCATTTTATTACAAATAAAGTTAAATTATATGCCTTTAATTCTGTTATATCTTTGATCAAAGAGTTATTTCATGAAAGAGAAGAACATCCTAGTTTTTTTTTGTTTCTAATTAATTATTTAGATAATTTATCAAAGAATTTTTGTTTTCGTGATTATATTAATTTTGAGCTGACTTTACTTGCCGAGACGGGTTATAAACTCGACCTTAGCAAGTGTGCAGTTAGCCACACAACAATTGATTTAACTTATGTATCACCTAAATCAGGTAGAGCGTTATCATATGAAATAGGAAAGCCTTACAAAGATAAATTATTGATTTTACCAAAATTTTTACTTTCAGATGATAGTGAGATTACATTAGAAGAAAAAAGACAAGCTTTAACCTTAACAAACTATTTTTTTAATAGGTATTTGTTTCATAATAATAGACAGGCTGAAGCGCGCCAAATTTTTATGGAGTATATTTTAAATAATTCTTAGAGGCTATATTTTTACTTTTATTTTTCTTTTTTAATGATATACTTATTTAAGTAATTACTTAAATAAGTACGTAATATGACTAGACTAAGCATAGATATACCAAACGAATTACATCGTTTTCTTAAAGTTCATACTGCACATAAAAATGATACTATTATGAATTTTGTAAGAGAAGCGATATATCATAAAATAGAACAGGAAAAAGAATTAAATGCAGAATCAATTAAAATATTAGAAGAATCAGCAAAAGGTTTAAATATTAATAAATATTCTTCATATAAAGAAATGTATAAAAAACTTAATTTAATATGATTTTGCAAACTTCTGGTATTTTATTCTATGTCATTCCTAGCTAAAAGCGGGAATCCAGTTGAGTAAAGCTTCTTAAAAGCTTTACTCAAAAAGAAAACAACATAATAAAAAGACTTTTTTAGCCTAGATTCCTGCTTTCGCAGGAATGACATA
>NZ_MXAX01000204.1:0-1434 GCF_019249195.1 Rickettsia sp. TH2014
TATCCGTAATTTTATTGCAAAAAAGGGCATTATAAGTAAAACTATAGAAATAGCAAGACCACTGTAGATATTTTATATAATCTCAAGTCTTATAGTAAATATCCAATCAAGAAAAAACATATGACAGCAAACGTATTATTAGTATCAAAGGATCGAGAAAGAATTAGTCCGCTAGAGGCAAGATTATATAAAGAGTATTATACTGTGTATATAGCAGAGAACTCTAGTCAGACCATAGAGCATATTGCTAAGTACAAAATTGATGTAATAATACTTGGAATTGATTTAGAGGAGGTAGACGGCATTAAGATTTGTACTAGATTAAAGCAGAATCCGTCTACTACTTATATACCTGTTGTCATGATAGCAGAAAAAGAAGATGCTGATATAAGAATTCAAGCTTTTAATGCAGGTGCAGATGAATTAATAACATATCCAATTGATATTATAGTGTTATTATTTAGATTAACAGCATTATCAAAAACCAAGAAGTTAATAGATGAGCTGATGATAAGAAATAGTAGTAATATCATTCTTGGTGTAGCTGCTATGAGTATGGAAGAGGAAGCTGATAGGAGTATAGCAGTAATTGATGATCAAGGCAAAACAGAAAGGATTAGTGATATTCTTTATAATATTACTAAGCATGTTTACAAATTTACTGGAGATGAGGATGAGATTAAGGCATCAGACAAAGATATTGACATAGTACTTATCAGCTCTCTTTTAGAACATCAAGATCCATTAAGGGTTGTATCCTGTATTAGGAGTCATAAATTATATAAAGATAGCATAATCGTTATGCTTGTTGATAAAGTTGATGAGTTGCAAGTAACGCAGTGTATGGATATAGGGATAAATGATTTCTTCTTATATAATATTGAGGAAGTGGAATTAGTAATAAGAGTTAAAACATTATTACAAAGAAAACTATATAAAGATAATTTGAAGAGACAGCTACAGGAGCAAGTAGAATTATCTATAAAAGATGGACTTACTGGTATATTTAATAGACATTATTTTGATGTACATGCAATACAAGTAGTAAGAGAAACGCATGGCTGTAAATATTCATCAAATTTACTAATGTGCGATTTGGATGATTTTAAAAACGTAAACGATCAGCATGGACATCAAGCAGGGGATGCGGTTTTAAAAACATTTGCAGAAATATTAAAAAATAATTTTTACGTAACGGACTTAGTAGCAAGGTATGGTGGTGAGGAGTTTGTGATATTACTTGGTTGTGTTACATTAGATCAAGCAGAGCAGTTAGCAGAAAGGTTACGAAAAAAGGTAGAAGAAACAGAGTTCATAATACCATTAACAGGTGATTTACTTAAGAAAACAGTAAGTATTGGTGTCACGGAATATAAACGGGGAGAGCCAATTGAACAGTTTATCGCAAGAGCAGATAAGGCTATGTATATGGCT
>NZ_MXAX01000205.1:0-389 GCF_019249195.1 Rickettsia sp. TH2014
GTAAGATTAAATCTCAACTATTACAAAATACCCCACCCACCTGTTCTATAATCTTCTTTTCTTTGTTTTTTAGCAGCAGCTGTTGCACCACTCCTAAATGCTTCAGCTTTTTGTTTATTCGTTTTATGAGCTTGATCACTTTGAAATTTTTGAAATTCTGCTTTCTTAGCAGCTTCTATATAGCGATTTTTGATTTTCTCTAAGCGTCTCATAGCATCTTTATCTAAACTAATACCTGCTTCTTTTGCTTGCTGCTCTATTTTTAATGCTGTCTTATAACTTACTTCTGCATAAAATTCACTCTAGAATCTTTCTTCATTGCATCATTATATGGATTTATCTTATTATTTTTGGTCATGCCTCCATATTGCAGTTATGCCTATTAAAAA
>NZ_MXAX01000205.1:444-529 GCF_019249195.1 Rickettsia sp. TH2014
AAAAGCAGATTGTCTTACGTGCAAGCCTCTTGGGTCATGCCTCCATATTGCAGTTATGCCTATTAAAAAGCTATACGTTCAATAA
>NZ_MXAX01000206.1:0-1055 GCF_019249195.1 Rickettsia sp. TH2014
AGCCACGGGATGACAGAGATGAAATTGATCCACGCAACAATGCCTCATGGGAATGACATAGAATGAGCCATCTAACAAGACTGCATAGCAATCTAGAAAATAATTAAAAAAAATTCTGTAAATCAGAATTTTTTACTGAATTGCTTCATCAAAACTTACTGCTGTTCCGTAGCTCAGACGAAAAACCTCTTGCACATTTATTAGATACATATATATTACCATGAAACATGGGGATCATATTTCATGGTAATATATACTTTTTTATAAAAAAATCTAATTAAAATACGGAGGAACCATGGCTAATCCAAATCTTACGAAAGGAAATAATTATTTTAGGAATGAGCAATATAAAGAAGCTATAGAAGCTTATAGCAAAATAGATCAAAGTAGCACATCTTATCCTCATGCTCTGTTTAATATAGGAGAGTGTTACTTTCAACAAGGGAAATTTATAGAAGCCATAAAATATTATAGTCAGATCTCTGATAACCATTTCTCACTCTATCAAAGTGCTTTATTTAATTGCGGTAGTTCTTTTTACAATCTAGATAAATACGCTGAAGCTATAGAAATGTATAGTAAAATACACAAAAGATCTAATTATTATCAAAAAGCACAATATTATTTAAGAGAGTGTCAATTTGAAGCTCTAGAAATGGCTGATAAGGCGGACGAATCAATGATTTCATACATTGAGAAAAATTTTAACTTAATGGAATATATTCTCGAAGAAGAAACTAGCTTTAATATTTTATGTCTTGAGAAAGATACTAACTTTAGTATTTTAGGAGAAAATTTTGACTTAATGGATATAACTGAATAAATGAATATAGTAAACTGCTTTCTATTGTTGCATGGATAGGCTTTTCCATCATTGCAAGAAAGCGTTGTTGCGTAGATCGGCAAAACCCACTGTGTCATCCCGTGGTTAAGCCGACGTTGTTACATGGCTAGTTTTATGTCATTCCTGCGAAAGCAGGAATCCAAAAAAACATAAATGCAGCAAATTTTTGAAATTAAAGCTCGATTTGGTCATGCCTCCATATTGCAGTTAC
>NZ_MXAX01000207.1:0-1664 GCF_019249195.1 Rickettsia sp. TH2014
AACCTTACATCCTTATATTTAGGTAATAATGATATAAGAGATAAGGGGTTATTAGCATTATCTAAATCAGATTATTTAACACACCTAAACATTTTAGATATGATGCAGAATGCTTTTGGCATTCCTGCTCTACATGAATTTGCTAGTGTCTTATGCACGCACGTAAGCAATATTAGAGTATTAGATTTAACAGGAAACAATCTTAATGTTGAAGCATTAGAATTTTTAGGCAGGACATTATTAAGTACAGTGCAGGTTATATATAATGCGGTTGATGGCTCTGAACAGTTTTATGCAGGTGTTGTGCAAGTTGCGCTAAACAAGGATAAGGGTTATGAGCAACTAGTGCAAGCAGTAAAGAGTATGGTATTTGATATAGCTCCGTATGATACAACAGGGGAAATAGTCACTTATATATTAACACACTATGAACAGTATCCATTTCTTGTGAATTGCGTATCTGAGGGGCGCGCACTCAATGATTTTTACGGACATAACTTTAAGATGCAATTATTTCTATTTAGTCAAGGTATAATACCTTATAGTCCACAAGAGAATTTGTTACAGAATATTGCCAGTGACGCACAATCAGTACATCATACGGAGATTTATAAAAAGAACTGCTTCCTAACGTCTCACTTACTCCATATATTAAAACCTGCAATTTCAGAATTGATACAAAAAGCCCATGAATATACTAATAATTTAGAAAAGATTTTACAACAACATTCTCTATGTCTTATAGCATTACTAAGCTCTTCTAAGGGTGAAAAACTTCAAGTAATGGAAAATGTATTAGAGGCAAATCAGGCTATGCCTGATGATAAAGAATTTATAAAAGTAATTATAAATAAGGTCTTATACGTATTACAGCATCAATACTTATCACAGACTAGTACATGTGGATACTATGATAGCCTATTACAATATGACTGGACTTCGGGAGAGGAGAAATATATTACTATACCTCAGTCTATAGACTTAATAAATATACCGATAGAAACTACTAAACCATCAAGAACTATAAAACAGGAGTTATGTGCTACTCTTTTAGAGCATAGTCCATCACTAATACCAGATAAGTTAGTTGATATAAAAAATCCATGCTGTGATCATATCGTCACTTCATACCCGATCATGGATAAAGCAAAATTACATGAGTTATTATCTCAAATAGACGAACACCAAATAGAAAAATTGTTTAATGCAAGTGGTTTTAATATAAGTCAGGTTTGGACAATGCAAAAAGAATTTGCCTTAGCAAAGCAACTTTATATCGCCGCAACTACATATGGTGAAAATAACAGTGCCTGTATCACTGGTATATAGTCTCAAATTATAGATACTGCAACAGAAATAGATAATAATTGGCTGGATATCTATGATGATCATAAAAAAAATAATGTACACAACAAATCTCATGACCATACTCATAATACACAAACGATAATAAATCAAATATTTGATACTCTATTAAAATATATTGATTCTCAAGATAATAAAGTGCTATTAGATGCTGCTCAAGATTTAGTGTTAGGAATGATCAAGATAGCACAACCGCAGGATATCACATATAATCAGCAGCAAATTATGGCAATAGTACACCAAGACATTATCTGTAATAGTTGAGATTTAATCTTACATTTAGTAAAATTAAGATAATA
>NZ_MXAX01000208.1:0-4632 GCF_019249195.1 Rickettsia sp. TH2014
GTAAGATTAAATCTCAACTATTACATCTTATAAGACGACGTAGCCAATTTTGAAGTTCATCGAGTATACTACAACATTCTCTTCATCTGTTCTTGCTCTAATTTTTCTTCTTTATCTAGTTTATTTAAAAATTCTTTATAAAAACCGTTTGTTATATATACAAGTTCCATTTCGGTATTTAATTCCGAAGATTCAAGTATGATTAAACATTCACCATCCTTGAAAGTAACCACTTTATCATTTTCTTCTTCTAAACTATATTTATCTTTTAAAATGTTATAAAACTCTTCAAACTTATTTTTATCTATAGTTAAGATAACGGCTTCTATTACATTAAAATCATTACATATTACTAAAGCTTTAGATATAGCTTTTTCATTTGGTTCTATATAATAATTATATCCTTGCCAATAATTAGGTTCTTTATTGATGATTCTGTATTTTTTTGTTAAATCTATATTGGTAGTTTTATTTAATTCAAGACCAAGCGACATAGGATTAGAATAGGTATTTAAACAAAAAAATATAATTAATAAGGGTAATAGATTTTGCATAAATATATAATATTAAACAACAAATCTTAAATACTATAATATTTATATTATTTCAATTAAAAGTTAATACAATAAAAATCTTTACAAAATTTAGTGCAAAAAATAAAACCTCATATATTATAAGTAATTATATCTTTAGCTCATTACATGATAATCTTTAGTATAGTTTTTTTTAAAACCGTTTCGGTATTATTAAGTGTAGTAATAGGATTCTCAGCAGGTAAATATTCAAATGTTGAAAGAGATAGTATCTCTTCGTTACTATTTTATTTTATATCACCTATAGTATTTTTTACGATACCTGCTAGTACAACCTTAACACTTTCGGCATTAAGCGTTACGATCGTAACATTTGTAATTGCAACACTCTTATCGCTTTTTTCTTATTATTTTTTTGGTAAATTTTGGCAAGATCATACACGTAATATTATAGCTTTGTCTGCAGGTACGGCAAATGGCGGATATTTTATGTTGCCTATAGCTGCAGCACTTTTCGATGATTATACATTAAGTATTTACATGATGGCTGTTATAGGAGTTAATATTTATGAATGTTCTGTCGGCTTTTATATTTGTATGCGAAGTTTTGCAAATACCACCGATAGTATATTAAAAGTAGTAAAATTACCGATTTTAAATGCTTTTTTCTTGGGATGTTTATTTAGTTTTTGCGGTTTTACTTTACCGGATTTTTTAGATGATTTTATATATAATATGAAAGGTTCTTTTTCGATACTCGGTATGGTAATGGTGGGCCTTGCTCTTTCATCTCTACAAAAATTTGAAGTCGATATAAAATTTACTCTTGCTACGTTTGCTGCTAAATTTTTATTCTATCCTTTGGGAGTAGGGTTATTTATCATGTTTGATCATTTTGTAACAAAATGGTATAACAATGATTACTATAATGCTCTAAAACTACTTTCTACGGCACCGCTCGCAGCAAATACTATAGTTATAGCGAATTTACAGAAATTTTATCCTGAGAAAGTTGCAGCTACCGTGTTTTTATCTTTGCTTTTTGTAGTTATATATATGCCGACAATGGTCAGTATATTTTTAAGTGACTTAAATTAATAACATGATGACAATGATTTTTTTAAAATTTATTCTAAATTGGTATTAATAGGTTCATATGAAAATTAATTCAATAAAAATTGGTCCCTATATTAATTTATTACCTCTTCAATATATACCGAAACATAAAATTTCTTATGTGGAATTCGGTGATCCTAAAAATAAAAATATAATAGTATGTGCTCACGGATTAACTAGAAATGCTCATGATTTTGATAAAATAGCTAAAGAGTTAAGTAAAAATTATAGAGTAATTTCAATAAATTATCCTGGTCGTAGTGATAGCGAAAATTTTAAAAAAGCTAATCATTATAATTATACTACCTATATTAAAGACACGTTATTCTTTTTTAAAAGACTAAATATTGAAAAACCTATTTGGCTCGGTACTTCAATGGGCGGTATTATAGGTATGGTACTTGCCAGTAAATATAAAAATATTTTTAAAGCCTTAATATTAAATGATATAGGGGCATTTATTGATGCTGCTCCTTTAATTAAAATTGAAGGTTATGCTAAAAAAACGGTACTCTTAGATGATTTGGCTAGTGCAAAAGAACATTTAAAACTTATTTACGCCCAAATAGGTATTAAAGATGAAGAAGATTGGGATTATTTAACAAAATATAGCGTAATTTCTACATTTGGCGGAAAATATAAAATGAATTATGATCCTGCTATAACAAAAGGAATGAAAAATGCTAGTAACCAAGAAGATGTTAAACTATGGTCCGTATGGAATAAAATAAAATGTAGAATATTAGTAATTCATGGGATGAAATCTCAAATTTTAACAAAATCTACTGTTAAAAAGATGAAAGAAACAAAAACTTTTGATCTTTATGAAATAAAATATGCTGGTCATGCTCCTTCCCTAATGAATCCTGAAGAAATTAACTATATCAAATCTTGGTTAGAGAAGAAGTCTTGATGTCATTTCTGCGTGGACATCAAATCGTCATTGCGAGGAGCGAAGGGCTTTGTCGCATGGATCAAAAAACGCCCTCGGTGCCATACCGTGGCTTAACCGCGGTATCCAGAAGAACAACTAAAAATATCAATAATATTGATATTTTTAACTGGATCCCGTGAATAAATCACGGGATGACAGCAAAAAATTTGGATTCTCGCTTCCGCGGGAATGACATCGGAATCATTTAAATTAATAACAAATAATAATTATGAAAATTACTACTAAAGTACTAATAATAGGTTCAGGCCCTGCGGGTCTAAGTGCCGCTATTTATACGGCTAGAGCCGCTCTAAAACCAATATTAATTAATGGTATGCAGCCAGGCGGGCAGCTTACAATTACCACCGATGTTGAGAATTATCCCGGATTTGCGGAAACGGTGCAAGGACCTTGGCTTATGGAACAAATGTCTATGCAAGCTAAAAATGTCGGTACAGATATTATTAGTGATTATGCAGAAAAAGTGGATTTATCAAAGAGGCCTTTTAGAGTATTTACAGGATCAGGAAATGAATATGAAGCAGAAAGTATAATCATCTGTACCGGTGCAGAAGCAAAATGGCTTGGTATAGCTTCAGAGCAGGAATTTCGTGGTTTTGGTGTTTCGGCATGCGCTACTTGCGATGGTTTCTTTTTTAAGAATCAAGAAATAGTTGTAGTAGGGGGAGGAAATAGCGCAGTAGAAGAAGCTTTATACTTAACCAATCATGCTAGCAAAGTTACTATAATACATAGAAGAGATAGTTTTAGAGCTGAGAAAATATTACAGGATCGATTATTTAAAAATCCTAAAATATCGGTAATTTGGGATCATGTAGTAGATGAAATTGTAGGTAGCGATAAACCAAAATCCGTTACCGGAGTTAAAATTCAAAATGTCCACACCAAAGAAATTAGTTTAGTGAATTGTAGCGGTGTATTTATAGCTATCGGGCATGCACCGAATACGGGGCTATTTACCGGACAAATTGCAATGGATGACGATAATTATATCATCACGAAGTTAGGTACAACTAAAACTAGCGTAGAAGGGGTTTTTGCTGCCGGTGACGTTCAGGATAAAATTTATAGACAAGCAGTAACTGCTGCAGGTAGTGGCTGTATGGCTGCTCTTGAGGTAGAGAAATTTTTGAATAAATAATAAAATTCCTAAAAAAAGACATAATCATACAAGAATTTATTAATTTTTTTTAATGAATTCTTGTATTAAAAATTATAGCAATATAATCTTTCTTTCTAATTTTATAAAATAGAGAGGAATTATGCCTACACAGCACTTAACTTTAGAGAAAAAATGGGAAATTTTTTTAAAAGCTATAGGAGCAGCAATAGGAGTTACAAAGGTAACTGATAATAAAGTTATTTTTAAAACAACTTCTAATGACTTAGAACATTTTCGTACATTATTAGCTTCCCTTGATGAATTAAAGAAGAATGTGATACATGCTGTATTTAAGGATAATAAGGAGAATATAGTAGAATCTGAATTATATAATGCGGATACTTCAGATATAGAAATAGGAGAGTTATTTTATAAGCTAGTAGACGGTGATCTTATAACAGAGTATGGTTTATCTAAAATTTTAGAAACAATAAGATTAGAAGCTGAATTTAATAAAGAATTATTAACTGCTGAGATTCAACTCTCTTGTGGAAATCCAATAAAACATAAAATGGATGAATCCAAACTCGAGACATTACAAGCCGTTATAAGTGATGAAAATAAATTATCAAAAATTTTAACAGGTGAAGCAACACCGGCTACAGATTATACCCATCCACCTACTGAATTTTCTAAATTAATATCCCAAATTATTTCTCATAGAGAAAATAATAGCTTAACTTTTACTCTAAATAACGGTGCAGCAATGCAAGTCGTTCAAGTATAATGGACTGAGAAATCAAGACAAAAAATAATCAAATTCGTTTCCTATTTTTATTATATTGTTAAGCAGCTAATTGATAATAATTTTGCGTATAATTCAGATAAACATCCATAGGTTTTTTGTAACCAATACCCGAATGAAA
>NZ_MXAX01000209.1:0-32167 GCF_019249195.1 Rickettsia sp. TH2014
TAAATCGAGCTTTTAATTTCAAAAATTTGCCGTATTTATGCTTTTTTTTTGGATTCCTGCTTCCGCAGGAATAACATAACAGCCACAGGATAACAATACGAAATCTGCTTCATATAATAAAATCAACTATATAAGGAAAAAATATGACCTCAAAAGCTACTAACTCTTCTTCTACCCCTAACGGTCATGATAAGACAGCAAAAACTACCAAACCTGTTCTAAATGGTGCGGTTTCAAATCATAACACTTATGATGAAGTGCCGTATGAAAGCTATCCATATGCTCTTACAAATCCTTATCACTTAAGTACGCTTGCAACTCTTTTCGGCGTGAATGCTCCTGAAGTCGAGAATGCAAAAATATTAGAGCTTGGTTGTGCAGCAGGGGGTAATTTAATACCACATGCAGTTCTTTATCCAAAAGCTCATTTTGTTGGGGTTGATTTGTCTAAGGTACAAATTGACGAAGCAAATAAAAATGTTAAAGAACTAGGATTAAAAAATATAGAGTTCCATCATTGTTCGATAACCGATATTGATGATTCTTTCGGTAAGTTTGATTATATAATTTGCCATGGCGTAATTTCTTGGGTACCAAAAACCGTTAGAGATAAAATTTTTGAAGTTTGTAATAAAAATCTTAGTCTAAACGGAATAGCATATATTAGCTATAATACCCTCCCTGGCTGGAATATGGTGCGTACTATTAGAGATATGATGATGTATCATTCTAGCTTATTTGCAAATGTCCGTGATAGAATAGCTCAATCTAGATTGTTACTAGAATTTGTTAAGGATAGCTTAGAAAATTCTAAAACCCCTTATGCAGAAGTATTAAAAACCGAAGCGGGACTACTTGCTAAACAAGCCGATCATTATTTACGTCATGATCATCTAGAAGAAGAAAATGCTCAATTCTACTTCCATGAATTTATGAATGAAGCAAGAAAACACAATTTACAATATTTAGCCGATTGTAATCTTTCGACTATGTATCTTGGTAATATGCCTCCAAAAGTAGTAGAGCAGTTAAAAGCAGTGAACGATATAGTTAGAACTGAGCAATATATGGATTTCATTACGAATCGTCGTTTTAGAACCACTTTACTATGTCATAGTGATGTGAAAATTAATAGAAATATTAATAATGATGATATAATGAAATTTAATATGATCTTTAATATAGCGCCTGAAAAGCCGATGAAAGAAGTAGATCTTAATAATGCTTTCGAAGCCTTAAAATTCTTCTTAAACGGTAATAAAGATTCTAATTTAACAACTAGTTCGCCTTACATGAAAGCTATTTTATACACTTTCAGCGAGAATCTAAATAATCCGTTAAGCTTTGAGAAAATAACCTCTGAAGCCAATAAAAAGCTACATAGTACTAAATTAAACGAAATTAAAGCTGAGCTTTTAAATATTGCAATGAAGCTAGTACTACAAGGTTATATTAGTATTACAAATCAGAAGCATCGAAATAACCCTGAGCTTGATAAGCCTAAAACAACAAAAATGGTGATACATCAAGCAACCCATACACCTTCTATGTGGGTTACAAATTTAAAACATGAACCGATCGGCGTTAATTTCTTTGAGAAGTTTGCACTTAGATATATGGACGGTAAACATGATAAAAAAGCAATCATTGAGGCTGTACTTGGTCATGTAGAAAAAGGCGAGCTAACTTTAAGTAAAGAAGGTCAAAAAGTAGAAAACAAGGAAGAAATACGCAAAGAACTAGGAAGCTTATTTACTCCAATGATCGAGAAATTTTCTTCTAACGCATTGTTGGTGTAATATATATTTCGTCATTGCGAGCGACTGAAAGGAGAGTGGCAATCTCATGAAATAATAACAAACTCTTGGGATTGCTTCGTCAATTACTACGTAATTTCCTCGCAATGGCGAGGAAATTCTAAAGCATAATAACTCATGTTCATATTTTTTTATTTATTTGCAACATTAATAACTATCAGCAGCTTATGCGTTGTTTTAAGCAAAAATTCCGTATATTCGGTATTATGGTTAATTTTTGCATTTATCAACGGTGCAGGACTTATGATTTTGCTTGGAGCAGAATTTTTAGCTATGATGCTGATAGTGATTTATGTTGGAGCTGTAGCAGTATTATTCTTATTTGTGATAATGATGCTAGATATACATTTTAATAAGACAATAACACAGTTAAAAGAAAATCTTGCTTTAAGTATTTTTATAGCTCTAATAATGTTTGCTGATTTAGTAACAATTATTTTACTTGGCTCTAAAAATATTAATTTCAGCTCGGATGTATCGTTTGCCATAACAAATGATATCTCAAATACTAAAGCAATAGGTAAGGTGCTTTACACCGATTTTATGCTACCGTTTCAAATGGCGGGGCTTATTTTATTTGTCGCTATGATTGCATGTATTACATTAACGCTAAAGAAGCGTGAAGGAGTAAAATATCAAGATATTACAAAGCAACTCTCCCATAATAAAAGTAATGTTGTATTGATGACAAAGCCTACTCTAAATAAAGGTGTCGAGAATATTAAATATGAATGAATATATTTCGCTTAATCATTATTTAATCTTAAGCAGCTTGGTTTTTACTATTGGGATGTTTGGATTATTTATGCATCGCAAAAATATTATCAATATATTAATGTCCATTGAGTTAATGCTGCTTGCAGTTAACATAAATTTTGTTGCATTTTCCATATATATGCAAGAATTATCAGGACAAATTTTTAGTATTATAATCTTAACCGTAGCAGCTTCCGAAACCTCAATAGGGCTTGCGATATTACTAATATATTTCCGTAATAAAGGCTCAATTGAAATCACTGACATTAATCAGATGAGAGGATAAGATGTATCAAAATCTTGCCATAATGATTATCATGTTACCGCTTGCATCTAGCGTAATAAACGCGTTATTCGTAAAGATAATAGATAAAAAATTAGCTCAAATAATTGCAACCGGCTTCTTATCTTTATCTACCTTATTCTCATTAATAATATTTTGTGATGCGGGTCTAGACGGGAATATAATCCATATTAAATTATTACCATGGATTGAGGTTGGAAATTTTAAAGTAAATTGGTCGATTTATATCGATCAGCTCACTAGCATAATGTTTATAGCCGTAACATGGGTGTCAAGCGTCGTGCATATTTACTCGCTTGGCTATATGGCGGAGGATAAAGGGATTGTACGCTTCTTGTCTTTTCTTTCTTTATTCACTTTTTTTATGTTAATGCTAGTATCAGCTGATAATTTCTTACAATTATTTTTCGGCTGGGAGGGCGTCGGGGTTTGTTCATATTTACTAATTGGTTTTTGGTATTCAAAAGAATCCGCCAATAAAGCAGCGATTAAAGCTTTTATAACTAATAGAGCCAGCGATTTTGCTTTTATCTTAGGTATAATAACGATTATTGTTTATTGTGGTTCGGCAAATTACAAAGGTGTGTTTTCATCTGCAGAGTTATTATCTAATACAAAAATATTTTTACAATTTTCTATTCTAGATGTTATTTGCTTGTTATTATTCATCGGCTGTATGGGTAAATCTGCACAGATCGGTTTACATATATGGCTGCCTAATGCGATGGAAGGACCGACTCCGGTATCCGCACTTATTCATGCAGCAACCATGGTAACGGCAGGAGTATTCTTAGTAGCACGCTGCTCATATTTGTTTGAATATAGCCCTTTAGTTCTACAGTTTATTACAATAATCGGCGGTGTTACTTGTCTTTTTGCCGCAAGCATTGCTGTTATGCAAAGCGATATCAAAAAGATTATTGCTTACTCTACCTGTAGTCAGCTTGGTTATATGTTTATGGCTTGCGGGGTATCTGCCTATAATAGCGGGATATTTCACTTAGTAACTCATGCCTTTTTTAAAGCCTTATTATTCTTATCAGCCGGCAATGTAATACATGCAGCTCATGAGCAGGATATTTTTAAAATGGGTGATTTAAGAAATAAAATGCCGGTAACTTACGGAAATTTCTTAATCGGTTCACTTGCATTGATAGGTATTTATCCTTTGGCAGGGTTTTACTCTAAAGATTCGATTTTAGAAGCAGTTTATAGTAGCGGCTCATTTATGTTCATTTTTGGGATAGTGGCAGCAATACTTACTGCTATTTATTCAATGAAAATTATTATGTTGGTATTTCATGGTAAAACTAGGCTAGAAAAAGAGGTTTTTGAGCATGCCCATGAACCGGCTAAAATAATGAATAACTCCCTTATATTGCTTGTCACTGGGAGCTTTTTTAGCGGTATGATCGGCTATTATTTACTTTCTATGGATAAACCAAACGGCTATTTCCATGAAAGTCTATTTAATTTACATATTTATAAACTACTAATTAGCCACCCGCCTTTATATATTAAGCTACTACCTATGGCAGTTGGCATAGCTGGGATTGTTAGCGGCGTTTGTGTATATAAAGGCTTTCTGTCATCTCAGCCTTCTTCTATGTCATTCCTGCGGAAGCAGGAATCCACTAAAAGCCACGGGATGACATTCCTGTCTAATATAATAAAAAACAAATATTACTTTGACGAAATATATAATTTCTTAATTGTGAAACCTATTAACTGTTTAGCTTCATTATTTTATCTTGGCGATCAGAAAATAATCGATCGTTTTGGACCAAACGGTTTTTCACGAGTCGTCAATTGCTTTAGCGTTCTTGTCGGTAAAACACAAACAGGATATGTTTTTAATTATGCTTTGTATATGGTATCGTTTATTGTTGCGGTAATTAGCGTTTTCGTTTGGAGAGGTTTTTAAGAACACTGATGTCATTCCCGCATAGGCGTGGTGGTATATGTCATTCCCGCGTAGGCGGGAATCCAGTACTTTAAAACTTTATTTGAAAAGCTAGTTTTACGATGGATTCCTGCTTCCGCAGGAATGACATCGAGTAGTAATATACTACTAAAAAAACTTATAAAATCTTAAAATAGCATGTTAGAATTACCTATTATATCTATCAGTATTTTCCTGCCGCTAATAAGCGTGCTATATATTTTGCTGTTTATTAGTCAAAGTAAAAAGGCAAATAAAGCAATATATGTAATGTATGTTGCAGTACTTAGTTCTGTTTTAACATTCAGCTCAACTATCTATATTTTAATAGAGTTTGACTCTTCAAACCCCGCTTATCAATTTGTTGAACGCTACGATTGGCTTGATAAAATCGGGCTTGAATTTCATGTTGGTGTTGACGGTATATCGATATTTTTTGTGACTCTAACTTCTTTTCTTACTCTTATTTGTATAATCGGAAGCTTATTTACCGTTAAAAAATATATTAAAGAATATTTGGTATGCTTTTTATTAATGGAATCTTTTTGTATAGGAGCTTTTACTTCGGTAAATTTATTATTATTCTATCTCTTTTTTGAAGCAATATTAGTGCCGATGTATATTATTATCGGCGTCTGGGGCGGTGAAAATAGAATATATGCAGCTCTTAAATTCTTCTTATATACTTTCTTCGGCTCGGTATTTTTCCTACTTTCATTAATTTATATTTATAACAAAATTCATAGTTTTGATTTAACTTATATTTCTGAACTTACCGGTAATATTCCATTATTTGTTCAGCAAATTTTATGGTGGGCTATCTTTATTGCTTTTGCCGTTAAAATCCCCATGATTCCGTTTCATACTTGGCTACCTGATGCACACGTACAAGCTCCAACTAGCGGCTCGGTTATTCTTGCCGGTATTCTGCTAAAGCTCGGCGGTTACGGCTTTTTAAGAGTATTACTACCGTTATTTCCTAATGCATCACAAGAATTTGCAATTTACGTAATTTACCTTAGCGTTATTGCAATAATATATGCGTCCCTTGTTGCTCTTGCTCAAAAAGATATGAAGAAGATGATAGCCTATTCATCTATTGCACATATGGGATATGTTACAATAGGTATTTTTAGCTTTACCGAAGCCGGAGTTAGCGGAGCAATATTTCAGATGCTTAGCCACGGCGTGATTTCCTCATGCCTATTCTTAATAGTCGGTACTTTATATGAAAGATTGAACACCAAAGAAATAGCTAAATATGGTGGTGTTGCAAGTAAAATGCCTGTGCTTGCCACATTTTTTATGATTGCAATGCTTGGCTCTGTCGGTCTTCCCGGTACTAGCGGATTTATCGGAGAGTTTTTAAGCCTGCTTGGGATTTATAAGGTGAATGTAGCAGCAACCTTTATAGCGGCTCTTGGTATAATTCTTGGAGCTGTATACATGTTAAAATTATACAAAGAAGTAATGCTCGGTGAGATTACCAATAAAGAAATTATGCATTTCAGAGATTTATATAAATATGAAATAATCTCAATAGCCCCTTTAATACTACTAATTATTTACTTTGGGCTAATGCCGAGTTCTATTTTAAATGTATTTAGCTTATCAGTGGAGAATTTGCTAGTAAAATTTTGATAACCTATATAATAATCGTCATTGCGAGGAAATTACGAAGTAATTGACGAAGCAATCTCAGAAGTTAGTTATTATTTCATGAGATTGCCACGCAGCCTACGGCTGCTCGCAATGACGATCTTCAGTATCCGAACAATGACGGGAAAACATGACAAAAGAAAATGCTATCACTTCATCAATTACAATTTAACATAGAACAAAGAAATTTATTTGATCTAAATATTACTTTTCTTCCTTCTTCTATCATCTATATAAAAGGAGCCAACGGTTGCGGTAAAAGCTCATTACTGAGAATGATGGCAGGGGTTATGCAACCAAGTAGCGGTAATATTTACTATAAAAATAATAATATTAATAACACTCTTAAACCTTACTGCACTTATATCGGTCATAATTTAGGGCTAAAACTTGAAATGACTGTTTTTGAGAATCTAAAATTTTGGTCGGAAATTTATAATTCCGCTGAAACCCTATACGCTGCTATTCATTACTTTAAATTACAAGATTTATTAGATGAAAAATGCTATAGTTTATCTAGCGGAGTGCAGAAAGTCGTAGCCGCAGCAAGACTTATTGCCTGCCAATCTGACTTATGGCTACTTGATGAAGTTGAAACTAATTTAAGCAAAGAAAATAGAGATCTGCTAAATAATTTAATTGTTATGAAAGCAAATAACGGAGGTATTGTTTTTCTATCCTCTCACCTAGAAAATTCCATAAAATCTGCACAGACATTACAGCTGGATATATAATATATGAAATTTCGAATGCAAAGTTCGAGATTTCATGATATAATCTTTTTAAAGTTAAAAATTGTGATTTATGAAAGCAATTATTAAACGCCCTCATTATTTAGAAAAGATAACAGCACAATTTTTAAGTCATAAAATTGTAGCTCTTTTAGGACCAAGACAATGCGGCAAAACTACTTTAGCACGTCAATTTGCGGAGGGACAAAGAAAAGTACATTTTTTTGATTTAGAAGATATAAGAGATTTAGCTGCCTTAGAAAATCCTTATATTGCACTCGAGGGTAAAAAGGACTTAATTATTATTGATGAAATTCAAAGGTTACCTGATTTATTTCCTACTTTGCGGGTTCTAGCCGATAAAGATACAGAGCAGCGTTTTTTAATACTCGGTAATGCCTCAAGAGATTTAATTAGACAATCGTCAGAAACACTTGCAGGCAGAATATCTTATATAGAAGTGCATCCTTTTTCTTTGTTAGAAGTAGATAATATAGATAGACTGCATCTATTCGGCGGATTTCCAAACTGTTATCTTTATCCTGAAACAGGTTTTGACTGGTTAGAGCAATATATTAGGACTTTTTTAGAACGTGATATTCCAAATCTTGGTTTCTCTATTCCGCCTAGCACATTACGTCGTTTTTGGACGATGCTTGCTCATTATCACGGGAATATTTTTAATGCTTCTGAAATTGGAAAATCTTTAGCAATAAGCGATCATACTATAAAAAATTATCTAGATATTTTATCCGGTACTTTTATGGTGTGTCAATTATATCCTTGGTTTGAAAATATTTCTAAACGCCAAAAAAACGGCCTAAAATATATTTTACTGATTCAGGAATATTTCATCATTTAATTGATATTTATTCACCTGAGCAATTATTAAGACACCCAAAACTAGGAGCAAGCTTTGAAGGGTTTGCTCTAGAGCAAATAATACGCATTTTTAATAAACGCAGCGAGGATTGTTATTACTGGGGGATACATCAAGAAGGAGAGCTAGATTTATTTATAAGACATAAGAGTCTAAAGCTGGGTTTTGAGTTTAAATTTAGCGACGCTCCTACTCTTACTTCTTCGATGTATAAAGCCATAGACTATTTAAAATTGAATGAATTATTCGTTATATATCCAGGTAAAAAAAGATATCAATTAGGAAGCAATATAACCGTTGTGCCGGTTAGAGATATAGTAACGCTTGTGTAGATTATACATTAGGCAATCCTTCCTCATTATCAGAAGTATGATTAAGCACTCCTGAAAGTGTTATACCGTTTTGAGCGAAATCATTTATCGGATTATATTCATCTAAAGAAGTAAGAAAAATGGGAGGCTCGACTTTTATTTCTGTACATGACGGAAATGTATTATGAAAAGTTTCTATAGCTTTAGATGGATTCATATCTAAATATCTACAATATGCAATAATGTCCCAAGAATATGTTAAAGAGTTGTTCTTAGGTGTTGCTGCAGTCTTAAAATCAGAAATTACTGAGAGCATTGTCGCAAAATGCTTATATTCTACTGTATATGGACTACTAGTTATAGCGTGAGATATGTTTTTTATACCATTCCAAAACCTAGATAAATAATGATTATCAGAGTTAAGTGATTTTATTACATCTATAGTAACGCTAGTCGGTGGCTCGGAATTATAGGTACAATAAACTTTTACTCTATAGGCACTTTCTGTAATTTCTTTTTTATAGGTTCATTTTGCATATTATATTCCTAATAAATGAAAAGTAGATAGACGAAGTCTAATTTGGAAAAGAGCAAGGTGTTTTGATATTTTTAACCGTAGCGTAGTAAACCTACGTGAGGATTAAAAATGAAAAACAACGTAGCCAATTTTTCAAATTAAACGAGTATATTACCTATACTCATAATCCTTATGTAATTTACTAGCTAGTGCCTGCTCCCATCTATCGCCATTTTGCAGTAATCTTTCTTTATCATAAATAAGTGCGGTATGGGTTAAGCTTGCAAACTCGAAATTAGGTCCTTCAACTATCGCATCTACAGGGCAAGCTTCTTGGCACAATCCGCAATAAATGCACTTTGTCATGTCTATATCATAACGTGTTGTACGCCTACTGCCGTCATCTCGCTCGTCAGCCTCGATAACTATAGCCTGAGCAGGGCAAATAGCCTCACAGAGCTTACAAGCAATACAACGCTCTTCCCCGTTTTCATAACGTCTAAGTGCATGCTCGCCCTTAAATCTAGGGCTAACAGGGCTTTTTTCATAAGGATAATTTATCGTAACTTTGGGCTTAAAGAAATACTTTAAAGTCAAAGCCATCCCCTTTATTATCTCATATAGAAAAAATGATTTTAAATAGTTTATCATAAAAGTTATATATTAAAGATCGATGGCATTATTACAGCTTCTATGTCATTCCTGCGTGGGCGGGAATCCGCAAAAATAACATATAGTGGCGGTGCAAAAATTATATATTTAACAAAATCGACATATAAAAACTTGTTTTTATATGTTTTGCTGGATTCCTGCTTTCGCAGGAATGACAGTGATATCTAAACACTCGGCAAATTATCAGTATAAACAAGCACACTAGAGACTAATACCACCCAAAATAAAGTTAGAGGTAAAAATACTTTCCACCCCAAACGCATTAGTTGGTCATAACGATATCTCGGCAAGGTTGCTCTAATCCATAAAAAGCAGAACAATAAGAATCCGACCTTAAATACAAACCAAAAGAACCCCGGAATACAATCTAACCACGATATATTAAAGGGCGGCAGATAACCTCCTAAAAAGAAAGTCGTAGTCATTGCACTAACGAGTATCATATTAGCATATTCACCTAGAAAAAATAAAGCAAATCCCATAGAGGAGTATTCAACATTATAGCCGGCTACTAATTCCGATTCTGCTTCGGGTAAATCAAAAGGTAATCTATTTGTTTCGGCAAGCACCGAGATAAAAAACACGACGCCCATAGGTAGTAGCATTAAATCAATCCACCACGGCAGAGTTCTTTGTGCTTCAATAATCCCACTTAAATTGAGAGTACCGGTAGTAAGTAACACGGTAATAATAACTAGTCCCATCGATACTTCATAAGAAATCATTTGGGCAGATGAACGTATAGCTCCAAGGAATGCGTATTTTGAGTTACTAGCCCAACCGGCAATAATAATGCCATAAACGCTTAAAGAAGATATAGCAAGGATATATAAAACACCGACATTAATATCTGCGAGAACTACGTCCTTTGCAAAAGGTATAACTGCCCAGCCGATTAAACTTAATATAAAAGTTATCATCGGTGCTAAAATAAATAATATTTTATCGGCGTGAGTTGGAATAATCGGCTCTTTGAATAAGAGCTTAACCGCATCAGCAATAGGTTGCAAAAGCCCGAATGGTCCAACGACATTAGGTCCTTGTCGAAGCTGCATTAATCCAATAACACGACGTTCTGCATATGTTAAATACGCAACGCATAAAATTAAAGGTATAGTGATCGCCACCACCTTTAGAGCGATGATAATTAACGGAAAAATATATTCAAAAAAGAGTTCTGTCATAATGTTATTTAATTGTCATACAACCGTCATTGCGAGGAGATGCGAAGCATCGACGCGGCAATCTCAGGACTTTGGCACGAGATTGCTTCGTCGAATTACTATGTAATTCTTCTCGCAATGACGGTTTAGGTATCCATGCTCTTTGCGTTTGCTTGTAATGACGACTCTTCATACCGCCCTCCCATTTCTCTTTTCCTTAGCCTCTACACACTTGGCCATAGTGACCGAGTTTTTACTAATTACATCAGTCATATAATAATTAATAGGTCCTGTAGTTATAGGCTCTTTTGATAACTTATCTTTAGAGCTAAATTTAGCAAATTTACTCTCTACAATTTTATCAATATTAGCAAATATCTTATATTCTTTAGCAAGTTTGGCTCTTACTTCTTGTAAATCACTCATTCCGATATCTATTTTCAGATAACCGGCAAGCTCTTTAATAATTTCTATATCTTCTTTAGCTGTTCCTACAGGCGATACTGCTTTTTCCGCTATTTGAGGTCTTCCTTCTAAATTTACGTAAATTCCGCACTGCTCGGTATAAGCTGCCGCAGGTAAAATTACATCAGCATTCGCAGCACCTGCATCCCCATGATGTCCTTGATATATTATAAAAGCCGATTTTAGCTTATCAAATGGGAGTTCATCGGCTCCAAGTAGGTAAGCGAGTTCTAACTCTTCAAGTTTAATAGGAGTATTAAAACCTATGTCAAGACCGCCGACTATAGAAGCGTGATTATGCAATATATTAAAGCCTTGAAAGTCATCACGCATAATATTATATTCAGCCGCCATCTTATGAATAAGCGACAATATAGCATATCCGTCATCTCGTCCATATACGCCGTCACCTACTATAATCATCGGATATTTTGCTGCTTTTAAGGCTTTCGTAAACTCATGAGTACCAATAGCTAGCTCTTCAATAATCTTAATATCATTTCCTAAATCCTGAATTCTATAAGTTTGGTTGTTGTGTCCTTCACCTATTCTTGCCACTTTTAATGAGCCTGCACGCACTCTTTGCCCTATTCGGCTATTTAATACCGGAGCTATCTGCCTTGGATTTGCTCCGATTAGTAAACATGAATCAGCCTTTTCTACACCAGCAATAGTTGTATTAAATAAGTAGTTTCCTCGCTGCGTGGTATCAAATTTATAATCAAACTGATTAACGCTATAATTATTAGAACCAAACTTTTGCAATAATGTTTTTAGCATGAACATTGCTTCAACAGATGCAAGAGAGCCAGCAATAGCAGCAATTTTCTCTGGTTTTACGGATTTAATTTTATCTGCTATCGTCTTTAAAGCTTCGCTCCAACTAGCCTCTACTAACTTACCGTTTTTTCTGATATAAGGGAGATCTAAGCGTTGATATTTCAAACCGTCATAACTAAAACGATTTTTATCAGAAAGCCATTCCTCATTTATTTCTTCATTAACACGAGGTAATATTCTCATTACCTCATCGCCTCTACTATCTATACGAATATTAGAGCCTTCCGCATCATGCACACCAATACTAGCGGTATGTTTTAGTTCCCATTTACGAGCTTTAAAAGCATAAGGTTTGGAATTTAAAGCACCGACCGGACAAATATCTATCATATTACCGGAAATTTCAGAATCGAGCGTTTGCTCTAAATATGAAGTTACCTCCATATGCTCACCTCGATGGATAGCTCCCATTTCTTCTATTCCGGCTATATCATTTGCAAATCTAATACATCTTGTACATTGTATACATCTAGTCATCGCTGTTTTAATCAGCGGTCCCATATATTTATCTTTAATAGGTCTCTTATTTTCATGAAATCTATTAGTACCTTTGCCGTATCTAAAAGCCTGATCCTGCAAATCACACTCACCGCCTTGGTCACAAATAGGACAATCTAGAGGATGGTTAATAAGTAAAAACTCCATCACTCCTTCACGTGCTTTTTTTACCATAGGCGTATCAGTGTGAATAACCATACCGTTACTTACCGGCATTGCACAAGAAGCTATAGGCTTTGGTGATTTTTCCATTTCAACCAAACACATACGGCAATTACCGGCGATTTTTAGACGCTCATGATAACAAAAATGCGGGATTTCTTTGCCTGCTTGTGTGCAAGCTTGATAAACGGTGCTACCTTCTGGTACTTCTATTTCAGAGCCGTCTACGTTCAGTTTTATCATCTTATTTAATCCAATAAGTCATAGGGTTCGGATAAGCTTGATCCTCTATAATATATTTAAAACCGATGGCAACACGAAGTACATACCAAACAGCAAGTGCAAAGTATAGTACTACTCCAATAATGATAAACGTAAATATGAAACATACAATCCACCCAAGTACCCCAAGGCAAAAAGTACGGAATAAAAACACGTAATGACTGGTAGCAAAATTATCACCTTTATCTTTATTAAGATATGCAAAAAATACTCCAATTAATGGTAATATCGGCGCTACTACCCCGCATAAATATAATATATATACTACAATTAAGTTTTTCTTACCGCTCTCGGTATATTCTTTAAGATTCTTGTCCATATTTTTATTTACCTCTTTATTCCGACAGCCCTTTATGTCATTCCCGCATAGGCGGAGCTTTGCCCGTGCAGCTCTTATGTCATTCCCGTATAGGCGGGAATCCAGTCATTAATAAAGTATAAGCATACTAAATTTTTTAAATTAAAAGCTCAAATAATTTCGCTTTTTTCTGGATTCCCGTCTACGCGGGAATGACATCACTTCAAACTCTCTACCACAAAATGCATAATACTGCCGTGCTTTATATAATTTATCTCATTATCTGTAAATATTTGCAATATTAAATCGATCGTTCTTGCTTCACCGGTTTGTTTTTTTATCACGCATTTAACAGGATTATAAGGCTTTATTTGTTCACTTAAGCCTATAATATCAATAGTTTCCGAACCGTCTAACTTTAAATCTAATCTTGTATTATTGCCGGTAAAAGTTAGCGGTAAAATACCCATACCAACCAAATTTGAACGATGTATTCGCTCAAAGCTCTCGGCAATCACTGCCTTTACTCCAAGCTGTTGCGGACCTTTTGCCGCCCAATCTCTAGACGAACCGCTACCATATTCTTTACCGGCAAAAATCACCACAGGTACATCATTAGCTTTATAGTCCATAGCCGCATCGTAAATAGTTTGCTGCGTGCTACTTAATTGGTTTATAGTAAAGCCGCCTTCTACTCCCTTACACATTTCGTTTTTTATACGGATATTAGCAAATGTGCCACGCATCATCACTTCATGATTCCCTCTACGTGATCCGTAAGAGTTGAAATCTAGAGGCTCTATATGATGGTCCGTTAAATATTTAGCAGCAGGGCTGGTTTTACTAATACTACCTGCAGGCGAAATATGATCGGTAGTAATAGAATCACCGAAAATTGCTAGAATTTTTGCAGATTTTATATCTTTTATACTGTTCTTGCTGCCTATATCCTCAAAATAAGGTGGATTATTAATATAGGTACTATTCTTATTCCAGCTATAAGTAGAGCTATTAGTAATCTGTAAATCTTTCCACTCTTTTGTTCCGGTAAATATATCGGAATATTTTTCTATAAACATAGAGGAATTAATTGAATTTGTAATAACTTCATCTATCTCTTCTTTGCTTGGCCAAATATCTTTTAAATAAATATTTTTTTCTATCGGCTGATTATTTAAATCTATATTAAGAGTGCCGCTAAGTGCATATGCTACGACTAAAATAGGCGAGCCGAGATAGCTTGCTTTAGTAAGTGGATTAATTCGCCCTTCAAAATTCCTATTACCAGATAAAACAGAAGCAACAACTAGCCCGTTTTTGTTAATAGTTTCCTCTATTTCCGGATTTAAAGGACCGGAATTACCGATACAAGTAGTGCAGCCGTAACCTACTAGATTAAACCCTAATTCATCTAAATATTTATCAAGACCGCTAAGCTTCAAATATTCCGTTACGACTTTTGAACCCGGGGCAAGAGAAGTTTTAACCCAAGGCTTTACCTTTAATCCTTGTTCTAGTGCTTTTTTAGCAAGAAGTGCTGCACCAATCATCACGCTAGGATTAGAAGTATTAGTACAGCTAGTAATTGCTGCAATTACCACATCGCCGTTACCGATTTCGTAATTCTGATTTGCTACGGCATATTTTTTATCAATGTCTTTATTTTCTATACCGAAATTCGGTAATTCATGTTTAAAACTACTTGCTACATCGTTTAAATCTACCCTATCTTGCGGGCGTCTTGGCCCGGCAAGCGAGCTATGTACCATAGATAAATCTAGCTCTAAAATTTCGGTATATTCTGCCTCATGCTCGAAATCATACCAAAGATTCTGCTTGTTTGCGTATTTTTCTACTAATTTGATTTGCGTTTTTTCTCTACCTGTTAGCTCTAAATATTTTATAGCTTCTTGGTCAATCGGGAAAAAGCCACAAGTAGCACCGTATTCAGGCGACATATTAGAAATGGTAGCACGATCGGCAATCGTTAGATTTTTTAGCCCCTCGCCGAAAAACTCAACAAATTTGCCTACTACTTTCTTTTTCCGTAGCATCTCGGTAACGGTTAAAACTAAATCGGTTGCTGTAGCTATGCCTGTTAATTTTCCTGTTAGTTTTATCCCAATTACTTCCGGTAGAATCATAGTAAGAGGTTGTCCAAGCATTGCAGCTTCTGCTTCTATTCCGCCAACTCCCCAACCAAGCACCGATAATCCATTTACCATGGTTGTATGGCTATCAGTTCCAACTAAACTATCAGGGTAAGCAAGTCCGTCTTTATGCCGCACGACTTTTGCTAAATATTCTAAATTTACCTGATGACAAATACCCGTACCAGGCGGCACTACTTTAAAATTATTAAATGCCTGCTGCCCCCATTTAAGAAACTGATAACGCTCAATATTGCGTTTCATTTCCATTTGCACGTTTTTATCGAATGAGTCTTTAGCTGCATAAGAATCAACGCTTACGGAATGGTCTATTACCAAATCAGCAGGAATAAACGGATTAATTTTTAACGGATCGCCTCCTATTTTCTTCATCGCATCACGCATAGCAGCCAAGTCCACAATAGCAGGCACACCGGTAAAATCCTGCATCAAAACTCTTGCCGGCATAAAATCTATTTCCGCATCAGATTTTTTAGTTTTTAGCCATTCTTTAAATACAAGTAAGTTTTGCTTTGAACCATTAGAACGTAATACATTCTCAAATAACACTCTTAAACTATATGGAAGCTTTTTTAAGGGAAGTTCGATATCGCTTGCCGCTTTATTTATATCGTAAATTTTGTAGGAAGTATTATCAATTGATAGTTCTTTAAGATATTCTGAATTATGCACTTTTTGCATACGTTCCTCGTTTGATATTCGTTATGTTAGTGACATTGTCAGCTATGTCATTCCCGCGAAAGCGGGAATCCAGTACTTTAAACATTGTTGAAAGCTCGATTTATCTCGCTTTATGATGGATTCCCGCTTTCGCGGGAATGACATAAAAACTATAAAATAACCTTATCCCAAAACGTAGATTTTTAAAACAAATTAATGTTGTTCTGATAAAGGTTTTTGAAGTTCTAGAAGCTTAGTTGCTATTTCTGCTTCATTTAAATTTGTAACGTTAATAGCAGTTTCCGTTGCTATATTAACATAACTTCCCGTTACTTCGGTTACACCGCCGGAAATAAGATAAGTAATTTGTGGGTTGTGTATATCATCTATATAAACCTGTACTAGACCGGCTTTTAAACTAACAATCATCGGAACGTGACTCGGCAGCACTCCAAACATACCCTCCTCACCCGGCATTGTTACCATTTTAGCTTGCTTTTCAAATGCAATACTCAAAGGAGTAATTATTTTAACTAGAATTGTTTCGTTCATACTTTTATGTCATTCCTGCGAAAGCAGGAATCTAGTAATTAAAAATTTTTATGGATTCCTGCTTTCGCAGGAATAACATAAACTCTTAAGTTGACGCCCACACACTTTCGCAGGAGTGACATAGAGGCTACTTCAGAGTTTTCGCCTTCTCTATAGCCTCGTCCATAGTTCCGACCATATAAAAAGCAGCTTCTGGTAAATCATCGTATTTACCCTCTACAAGCCCTTTAAAGCCTGCTATAGTATCGGCTAAATTAACAAATTTGCCTTCAGCTCCGGTAAATACTTCAGCGACATGGAAAGGCTGTGATAAGAAACGCTGTATTTTTCTAGCACGCGACACGGTTAGTTTATCTTCTTCGGATAGCTCATCCATACCTAAAATAGCGATGATATCCTGCAACGATTTATAAGTTTGTAAAACCTGCTGCACTTGCCTTGCTACGCTATAATGCTCTTCACCGACAATCATCGGATCAAGTACCTGAGAATTACTATCTAACGGGTCAACTGCCGGATAAATCCCAAGTTCGGCTATCTGACGGCTAAGTACTGTTGTAGCATCTAAATGTGCGAAAGAAGTAGCAGGAGCAGGATCGGTTAAATCATCTGCCGGTACATATATAGCCTGCACGGAAGTTATTGAGCCGTTCTTAGTAGAAGTGATACGCTCTTGTAGTTCTCCCATATCGGTCGCAAGAGTAGGCTGATACCCTACCGCTGACGGAATCCTACCAAGCAACGCCGATACTTCAGAACCTGCTTGAGTAAAACGGAAAATATTATCTACAAAGAATAAAACATCTTGCCCCTCATTCATATCTCTAAAACTTTCCGCAATGGTCAGACCGCTTAATGCAACTCTTGCCCTTGCTCCTGGCGGCTCATTCATTTGTCCATAAACAAGAGCTACTTTTGAATTTTCCGGTTTCTCAAGGTCAATCACACCGGAGTCAATCATTTCATGGTAAAGATCATTACCCTCTCTAGTTCTCTCACCGACTCCTGCAAATACGGTATAACCGCCATGGGCCTTAGCTACATTATTAATAAGCTCCATTATAAGCACGGTTTTACCTACACCTGCACCACCGAATAGTCCTATTTTACCGCCTTTAGTATAAGGAGCAAGTAAATCAACAACTTTAATACCGGTTACTAATATATTACGCTCGGTTGACTGATTGGTAAAATCAGGAGCAGACTTATATATAGAAGAAATATTTGAGCTTTTAATGTCTCCTTTACCGTCAATCGGCTCACCTACAACATTCATAATACGCCCAAGCGTCTCAGTACCTACAGGAATACGAATAGGACTACCTGTATCTATTACTTCTACACCCCGCACTAATCCTTCAGTAGAATCCATAGCAATACAACGCACCGTATCATCGCCTATATGCTGTGCTACTTCCAGCACTATCCTTTGTTTATCGTTATAGCACTCAAGGGCGTTTAGAATTTCCGGTAATTTGCCGTTATTCGCAAATTTTACATCCACCACCGCTGAAATAATCTGAGTAATTTTACCGATATTTTTTGTCATAATTTTTCTGTTAAGATAATGTTCTTATAAAAAACGTCATTGCGAGAAGAAACTGCAAGTTTCAACGAAGCAATCTCAAGAGATTTGACGAGATTGCCACGTCGCTTCGCTCCTCGCAATGACGATAACTACAGAGCTTCAGAGCCTGCTATAATCTCTATCAACTCCGTAGTAATAATAGCCTGTCTTGATCTATTCAACTTTAAAACTAATTTACTTATTAAATCATTAGCATTATTTGTTGCATTTTCCATAGCGGTCATTCTAGCTCCCTCTTCACTTGCTCTATTTTGTAGTAAAGCATAATTTATTTGGGAATTCACATATAAATTAATTAAGTTAGAAATTAGATTCTCTCCCTCATGCTCATAATTATAGTCAATTGATTTGGACTTGCCTACTGTGTCACTCGTCGCTCTCCTATTATTTATAGGCTTCGCTCCTTGCTCCTTGTATCCAAATCCAACTGAATTGACTATAGAATTATCTGCAGAATCATCATGATATTTTTCTATCGGTAAAATCTCTTGTCTAGTCATCATTTGAGTCATTGCGTTTTTAAATTTATTAAAATATATAACACAATTACTAACTTCTAGATTTTTTACCGCTGACATGATTTTTTGCTTTACTTGCAGCATCAGATTTTCATCATGAATTTTGGGTAACTCAAAATAACTATCAATATAATTTGCATATTGCCTTTTTAGTGCTTCATAACCTTTTTTTCCTATAATGATAAGCTTTATTTGTTCGCCTTTATTTTCTAACTCTTTAATATCATTCTTAACTTGCTTAATTATACTGTAATTAAACGTTCCGCATAAACCACGCTGTGATGTCATAACTATCAATAAATTTGCTTTATTCGGTATAGTATTAAAAAATTTCTGCTCTTCTATAGATAACTCATACATATCAATTGATAATATATCGGTCATCATTTTACTAATAGCCTCAATATAAAAATTTGAATTGGCTATTTGGCTTTTTATTTTTGCCATTTTAGAAGCTGATACTAGTTGCATTGCTTTAGTAATCTTTTGTGTAGATTTAACGCTTTTAATTCTAGTTCTTAATTGCTTTAAATTTGACATATAGTTTTTTGGTTTTTATGTCATTCTCGTGCGTTCCCGTCATTGCGAGGAAAAATTGAAAATTTTGACGCAGCAATCTCAGGATGTTTGACGAGATTGCCGCGTCGCTTCGCTCCTCGCAATGACGATTTAGTATCCACACAAAAACAACATCATATTATTTAACAAATTCCTGAACAAACTTCGCTAAAAATACTTTTAGTTTCTGCTCGGTTTCTTCGGTTATACGTTGCTCGTTTTTTATTGATTCTAAAATATCTTTTTTATTTAACCTTATTTCAGCAAGCATTGCTTCTTCAAATTCTTTTACTTTCTGAAGCGGCACATCATTTAAATATTTCTTAGTTCCGACATAAATACTTACTATTTGCTCTTCTACCGGAAAGGGATGATATTGTGCTTGTTTTAATATCTCAACTAATCTTTTACCGTGATCGATTTGTGCTTTAGTGGCAGGGTCTAGATCTGATCCAAATTGCGAGAAAGACTCAAGTTCTCTAAATTGAGCAAGTTCTAGCTTTACCGAACCTGCTACCTGCTTCATAGCCTTTATTTGTGCTGCAGAACCAACACGGCTTACTGAAATACCGACATTAACAGCCGGTCTTACGCCCTTATAAAATAGCTCACTTTCTAGGAAAATTTGACCGTCGGTAATTGAGATAACATTTGTTGGGATATACGCAGATACATCACCTGCCTGCGTCTCGATTATAGGAAGAGCAGTAAGTGAGCCGCTACCTTTTTCCTCTGACATTTTAGCAGCACGCTCAAGCAATCTTGAATGCAGATAAAATACGTCACCAGGATAGGCTTCTCGCCCGGGAGGTCTTCTAAGAAGTAATGAGATTTGTCTGTATGCGACGGCATGCTTACTTAAATCATCATAAATAATAAGTGTGTGCATACCGTTATCACGAAAATATTCGCCCATACTACAGGCAGAATAAGGGGCAATGAATTGAAGAGCTGCAGCTTCCGAAGCAGTAGCCGAAACAACGATTGTATAGTCCATTGCTCCAGCATCTTCTAGTTTTTTTACTATCTGTGCAACACTTGATCTTTTCTGCCCAATAGCTACATAAATACAATAAATTTTATCGCTTTCATTAGTAAGTGAGTGAGCTTGTTTTTGATTAATAATAGTATCAACCGCTATCGCCGTTTTTCCGGTTTGTCTATCACCGATTATTAACTCTCTTTGCCCTCTACCTATCGGAATTAACGAATCTATAGCCTTTATTCCGGTTTGTACAGGTTCGCTTACACTCGTTCTTTCTATTATTCCCGGAGCCTTCATCTCGATATGTCTGTACTCTTTACTTGCAATATCGCCTTTGCCGTCAATAGGGTTACCAAGAGCATCAACAACACGACCAAGCAAAGCTTTTCCTATCGGTACTTCTAAAACTTCTTTAGTTCTTTTGACATTATCGCCTTGCTGTACTTGATTATCGTCGCCCATAATTACAGCACCGACGCTATCATTCTCCAAATTTAAAACAAGGCCCTTAACACCGGATTTAAATTCTACTACCTCACCGGATTTTACATTAGCAAGACCGTAAATTTTGGCTATACCGTCACCGACCGAAATTACCTGCCCTACTTCCTCAAGCTCACTCAAGCAATTAATATTAGCTATTTCCTTTTGTAATATTTCAGCTACTTCAATAGGCTTTAGTTTCATGGGTTTTATGTCTCCTACTAATATTTGTACGTTACTCCCGCATAGGTGTTAGTTTAAGGATCGATGTCATTCCTGCGAAAGCAGGAATCCANNNAAAAAAGTATAAATACAGCAAATTTTTGAAACTAAAAGCGGGGGTTATCTCGCTTTATGCTGGATTCCTGCTTTCGCAGGAATGACATCGATCCTATGCAGCAATCCTGACTTTCTTCAAACTCTTAGCTATTTTATCTAAACTACCCTTAGTCGAGTAATCTTGCAACATACTATCATATTTAATTATAATGCCGCCGATAATAGTACTATCAATATCAAATAATATTTCTGTTTTTTGATTTAATTCTTTTTCTATACGAGATTTAATCCACTCTTGCTCTTTAGGTTGTAACTTATTTGCAGAAATAACCTGAACTATCTTTATGTTTTTACTTTCATATAGTAAAGTATTATAAGCATCTACTATATTAGATAAAATAGCAGTACGAGAATTTTTTACCAATAACAATAAAAAATTATTCACTATTTTGTTAAATTTAGTATGTTTTACTAACGAATTAACCACATTAATTTTATCGTTCTTATTTACTATAGGAGAAAATAGGAACTCTCTAATATCAAAATTATCGGTAATTATACGATTTATAGCGGTAATTTCTTCAAAGATTTTATCTTGTATATTATCAACCATAGCGTTATTAAATAACGCCACTGCATAATTCTCGATTAAATTATCTTTGTTCATACATGTATTGCCCTATCATAAGCAGCGAGTACTGTCTCGTGCATCATTTCCGATAAAGTCGGATGTGGGAAGATAGTATTAATTAAATCCAACTCTGTTCCTTCTAAATTTTTTGAAATCACATATCCTTGTATTAATTCCGTAACTTCCGAACCTATCATATGAGCACCGAGCAACTCACCCGTCTTAGCATCAAATATAGTTTTAATTAAGCCGTCGCTATCACCACTTACTAAAGCTTTGCCATTAGCTATAAAAGGGAACCTACCTATTTTTAATTCATAACCTAAAGCTTTCGCTGCTTCTTCCGTAAGTCCAACGCTTGCTATTTGCGGTGAGGAATAAGTGCAGCCTGGAATGTTGTGTTTGTTAATAGCATGGGGTTTTAAGCCCGCTATGCTTTCCGCTGCAATAATACCTTCATGGCTTGCTTTATGAGCTAAACAAGGCACTCCTGCCACATCGCCTATAGCATAAACTCCTGACTCCGCAGTTTGCATTAATCTATTAGTAGTTATATAGCTGTTTTCTACTTTAACTTTGGTTTTCTCTAGTCCTAAATTTTCAGTATTTGCCGTAATACCTACTGCCATAAGCAAGATTTCAGCTTGTAATTTTTGTGTCTTACCCGCTAACTCTAGCTCAACTTCTATGCTGCCCTTTGATTTTGTTTGCTTAATTAATTTAGCATTTGTAATAATTTTTATTCCCTTTTTCTCAAAATTCTTATGAGCGATTCCGGCAATTTCCATATCTTCAGCAGGTAATATTCTATTATGCGCCTCAATTACGGTAACATCCACACCAATACTATTATAAAATGAAGCGAATTCTATACCTATTGCACCTGAGCCGACAATAATCATAGATTTTGGCACATGCTGCGGTATCATAGCTTCTTTTGAAGTCCATATTTGTTTACCGTCAGGCTCAAAACCTTTTAACACTCTAGACCTTGCTCCGGTAGCTATAATAATATTATCTGCTTTTACCTTAAGGTTATCATTTATATTTATTACCTTATTTCCTGCAAGGCTTGCTACTCCGTCTATCACGGTAACTTTATTTTTCTTAAGTAACAATTTAACCCCGCTCGCTAGCTTGCCTGAAATTTCTCTTGAACGTTCAACTATTTTCTTAATATTGATTTCAGCACCTTTAGCATCAATTCCATAATCTTTAGCATGTTTTATATATTCAAAAACCTCAGCGGATTTAAGCAGGGATTTAGTCGGTATACATCCCCAATTAAGGCACACCCCTCCTAAATGTTCTTTTTCTATTAATACAACTTTTTTCTTTAATTGTGCTGCTCTAATTGCCGTAACATACCCACCAGGACCACCGCCTATAACGGCTACATCGTATTGTTCCATTTTATTTTTATTTTGTTGGTTTTGTTATTATAAGTATCAACGTTATTGCGAGGATATGCGTAGCATCGACGCGGCAATCTCAGCAATCCTAATACTGCTTCATGAAATTGCCACGCTTCTTGCAGTCGCTCGCAATGACGATTAGAGTATACTACTCTTCAGCATCCATCTGTTTTTTTCATGTACTTTAATCCGTCCAATAATCATATCGGCTGTCCCCTCATCGCCCTCTGCTTGTGCTACTTTGAGTCCCTTATATAATGTATCTCTAATAATATCTTGATCTTTTGTTAGACTTTTAAGCATTTCGTTTGTTGTTACGTTTGGATTTGCCTCATCTATAGATGCAAGCTTTATTAAATTTGGTAATGCGGGAACTTTAGCGCCTAAACTTCTCACTCTTTCAGCAAGTTCATCTAAGCTTTCAGCTAAATCTTTATATTGTCCTTCAAATAATAAATGTAGACTTCTAAACTCTGCTCCTTCTACATTCCAGTGATAATTCTGTGTTTTAAAATATAAAGCATAACTATCTGCTAAAATTTGTTCTAAAGCTTTTACTACTTGCATAATATCCTCAAATTTTTATGAACTTTTTGACTTTATAACATTTCTTTAGATACTTCAAGAAATATTGAAGTTCATATAATTTTACCTAATTACAACAACTATATCTTAATTATTAATTTTATTAATAATTTCTTGACTCTCAAATAAATGCTGCTTATTATGCCTTTCAATTTTAAAAATCCAAAGGAACAGCAAAATGAATTACTATCTATTACACTTACTAACAGCTACCAGAGCACGCTTCGATGGGCTAACAACAATGGGAGGTAAAAAATATACTATATTACCTAGGCTCACTAGAGTATCTTATAACCGAAACTACTGAAAAATATGTGACAAGAGTGAATAATGATCTAAGTGCTAGGCATTTAGGAATCACTTTATTAAATAAAAATCCTGCAGATTTGATATTTCAAGGAAATTTCACGATAAAAGAAGCATTAAGTGATACTCAAGCTATTATTATGTCAACTATTAGTGGAAATGATATAAATGATTATATATTAACAAAATACGAAAAATTCTCTTTTCTATTTGATAATTCTACAATTGAAGCATGTAAAGAAGATTTTTATAGGGTTTATTCAAATCTTACAATGGTTAAAATTCCGCATCCTACTACCGAGTATATACTTGATATAGCAAGAAATAATACTATAGAAGACTATCTGACTCTAAATTATAATAGGTGTGAAATATTTGAGGTATTTAAAGGAAATACATTACAAAATCTATATGATACAATACATGATATATTAACCTCTCCCAATAATACTGAAAGCTGGAAAGAAATAGCAAATAATACAATTAATAGCACAATAGCAAGTGCTACTGATAAAATTTCTGAATTAACCTTTTCGGATGATATCAAAAATTTGACTGAAACCGCAATTAGTTCATTATCTGCCACTACTCAAGCAAGTGATATTAACACAACCGAGGGATGGACAGAGTCCGTAACAGAATATTTATCTGAAATGGCGACTAATGCAGTTAATAATACAATAACAAATTCTACTGCTGAAATTTCTGAATCAATCTTTTCCGATAACACTGAAAGTTGGACTGAAAAGAGAATAAATTTAATTAATAACACCGTAGCAAACCTTACTAATACTGCTTTCAATTCAACTTATAACCCTCAAGAAAATATGTTTGATGAGAGTGGTAACGATAATTCCTTAGCTACATATATAGGCATTGGTACAGCTGTAGCTGCCTCCATAGTTGTTGCAATAAGTGCAGGAGTAACTTGGTATTGCGTTAGAAGTAAAAACGCAAAAAAAGCTAAATTAAAACAATATATTGATGAAATTGAAGCTGAAAGAGCTGCTGAAAATAAACTTGCTGCTAACGATACTGAAGAGCATAGCGCTCCTCTACTTAACAACAGCACAGAGCATAATGATCATACTACGGTAGATATAACCGGAGTATCCTATGAAGACGAAGGTACTCCTGTATAGATAACTTAGATTCTTGCTTTTTAATCAACAACCAATAGCAAATTCACTATTGGTTGTTCCTCGAAAATAAAAATTGAAATTTATTTCAATTCTTTATTTATCAATTCTTTTAGCTTTTCTTTTGCTGCTTCTTTAGAACGTAGACTTGCATAAGAGTCATGGTGTTTTTTATCTTCAATAAAACGTACAAAGAAAATTTTTCTGTCATTTTTTTGTAACCAACCTATTTGGCGATCTTTGAGCTTTACAGTTCTATCTTCATTAAGGCGATTTCCACTACCTGTTTTGCCGTAGAGCTTCCACCCATCTGCAAAATCTTCAATAAACATAATATTTTTAGTCATTTCTTGGGCTTTAACACTTACCGGCAATTTATTCTCCGTAAGTTTTTGAAGAAAAGCTATTTGTTCTTCCGGTGAAATTTCTAAAGAACTAAAAAGCCATGAATTAGTTAAACTGTTATTCTTTCCTTTATCTCCTGAAATATCACGATTACCATAATCAAATTTTGTTACATAATCACGGAATTTTTCATAACCTAATTCTTTAGTAATAAGACGTGAATACCAAAGACAGCTGTTTTTTATCCAGTCTTTAGGCGTATGCGACTGCTTCCAAACTTCAAGATAATCGTCATATCTCTCTTTAAAAGGTAACTCCGGATGAGTTTCATCAATTAAAAACCATCATCGTAACCCATCAAGCTTAAGACAATTTTAAATGTGGAACATGGGGCGTAGCGTGATTTGCAATCACCATCCTCTTTAATAAATTTGTCATTTTCTTTAACTAAAAAGCAATCTGCTCTAGTTATAAAAGGTATAGTAAGTGATATTAGGGCAGTTATATATAAAATAATTTTTTTCATAGGTTAAAATAAAAATAGGTGGTTTTGTTGCATAATACCGATGTCATTCCCGCGTAGGCGGGAATCCAGCATAAAGCGAGATAAATCGAGCTTTATTAAAAAAAGCTTTAAAGTACTGGATTCCCGCCTACGCGGGAATGACATCGGCTTAAACTACATTTAATAAATCTCCTGCGATTGGTCCTCTTTGCTCGGCACATAATCAAAAATATCGTTATTATCACGATTATCGATCATATCTTCGTTCTCAAGCATCTGAATGTTATTGACTTTAAATGCTTCTATAACAGTGCCACTTGGCGTAATTTTACCGGTTGCTCTATCTACGGCGATTAGCTTAATTGAATCTGGAACTTTAAAAGGCAGTGATGGCTCATCCTTATAAGCATTACTCATAAAATCAATAAAAATCGGCAATACTACGTTTGAACCTGTTGCTCTTTTTCCAAGCTCTTTCGGTGTATCATAACCCACATAACTGCCGACTACTATTTTTGGCGTTAAGCCTACAAACCATGTATCTTTACTATCGTTACTAGTACCGGTTTTTCCACCGATAATTTTCCCTAACTTCTTTGCAGCATAACCTGTTCCTCTATCTATTGCTCCGGTTAAGAACGAAGTAATTTGATAATCGCTAGCTTCATCCGTAACTCTATAAATATCTTCTTTCGGTATTTCTAATATTGCGGTATCTAAATTGCTATCCGAAACATTACAAGAAAGACATTCTCTATTATCTCGCCTATAAATAATTTTACCGTTACGGTCTTTAATTAATTCTACAAAATGAGGTTCAACTTTTTTACCGCCGTTAGCAATAATTGCATAAGCATTAGTCATTCTGCTAAGTGTGGTTTCAATTGAACCAAGTACCATAGAGTAAACTTTTTTTGGTTCATTATTAATACCGAATCGCTTAATTATATCAACGATTTTTGTAAGTCCTACGGCAGTTGCAACTCTTACAGTTATAAGATTACGAGATTTTTCAAGACCGGTACGCATAGTGATTTCGCCTAAAAACTTACCCTCATAATTTTTAGGACGCCAGCTAGGCATCCCCTGACCTTGCGAAATCTCAATAGGTCCATCGTTAAAAATCTGATTCGGCTTAATACCGTTTTCAAGAGCTGCTAAATAAACAAAGGTTTTACTCAAAGAACCCGGTTGACGAAGTGCTTGAGTTACTCTATCAAATTTACTTGTAGAAAAATCATATCCCCCAACACTTGCAAGTACCTGTCCGGTATTCGGGTTCATAACCATAATAGCTCCGTTTACTTCAGGAATTTGACGAAGAGCATAGCCGTCTTTTATAGGTTCAACCACTATCACATCGCCTTTTTTAAGCAAAGTCTTCACTGATTTAAGATTACTTCTTGCCCATTTCATTTCAGCAATAGGAATCTTAGATTTACTGTCGTCTATAAGTCCAATCTCTGCATGATTACCGGCCACATCCAGAACTACAGCTAATTTATACTCTAAAAGCGATGGGGGAGCCGGTAGTTTTTTTATCTCCTCTTGCCAATTATCAAGCGGAATATTAGCTATAGGCTTTCTAAAACCACGTCTTCTATCAAATTCCCTTAGACCTTTCCTTAGAGAATTTTCGGCTGATTGCTGCATCTCTGCATCCAAAGAAGTGATAATAGTAAGACCTCCGGTATAAAATTCTTCCTTACTATTTAACATTCTAATTACTTCTTCTCTAACCTGTGCAGCATAATAATCTGCCGTAACAGTTTCTTCTTTAGCTCGTTTACGTAAAACTATCGGACTATTCATAGCTTCTTTCGCAGCATCTTTTGTTATATAACCATCTTCAAACATACGTGCTATTACATAATCACGACGAGCTTTTACTCTAGCGTAGTTTCTCTCTGGATTAAGTTCGGAAGGGGCTTTAGGAAGTGCCGCAATAAAAGCTGATTCTGCAATGGTAAGTTCCTCTACGGATTTATTAAAATAATTTTGTGCAGCCGCCGCAACACCGTAAGCACCACGACCAAAGAATGTTTGATTAAGATATAATTCTAAGATTTGATCCTTAGTAAATACTCTTGAAATCATATAAGAAAGAATCGCTTCTTTAATCTTACGTTCAAGAGAAACTTCGTTAGTTAGCAGAAAATTTTTAACCACTTGCTGAGTAATTGTAGACGCTCCTTCCATACGCCTATGATGTAAATAATTAGATATATTTAAAAATGCCGCTCTAGCTATTCCAAGTAAATCAACGCCCGGATGGTTATAAAAATTCTTATCCTCGGCTGCAATAAAACTTTCTATTAATGAACTAGGTATGCTATTAATCGGTACAAATACACGACGTTCAAAAGCGTACTCCTCCATTAATTTACCGTCATGAGAATAGATACGTGTTACCGACGGAGGATAATAACGTGCAAGCTGCGAGTAATCAGGTAAATCACGTGAATAGTGATATATTATATAAGCAGTAATACCGCAACCTACTAAAATAAGTACGGCAAAAATTTTTAAACAAAAAAATAGAGATTTATACATTTAATAGATAATATTTTAAATTATACACTTTAAAGGCAGTGCAAGAAATTTATCGGAAAAACTTATTATTTCATTACCGTTATAAAGTATAATGCCATGCATAATTCGTGGGGCTAATGCTTCTGATAAATCTTTAAGACCCATAAAATGCCAGCTTTGAATAGTTTCTGTGGCCTTACACTCTATGCCACAAAATACATCGCCTTTATATAAAAGAAAATCAACTTCTTTTCCTAGATGCGTACGATAAAATGCTTGCTCTATACCCGTAGTTAGGGTTAATATTTTCCTAAGTTCCGCCCATAACCATGTTTCAAATATTGTTCCGTAATAAGGACTATTTAACAATAAGTTAGGAGTTGTTATGCCGTTTAAATACGATGCATAACCTGAATCATTCATATAAATTTTAGAAGTTTTTACTAATCTTTTACGTGTATTACTAAACCAAGGCGCTAATTGATTTACTTGAAAAGTTGTTTCTAAAATCTCTAAATATCTTGATATTGTTCTTTGATCTAGCCCTATTTCAATACTTAAATTCTTTTGATTTAATAAATTACCGCTTTGTAAGCCAACCAAGCGAAAAAGTTTAGCAAAGGAAACAACGTCTAAAAATTTATTTATATTTCGTACATCTCGCTCAATATAGGCTGATTGATAAGACGAAAACCAACGTTCACGAAATCTTTCTTGCTTTTTTAATATAACTTCCGGAAATCCGCCATAGAAAATATATTCATTTAAAGATTGGTTAGTTATTGTTGGTTTATATTCTAACTCTTTAGTCCATTTGTTTTTTAATTCAGGAATAGTTACCCCTGAAAAAATATCTAATATAAAAGAAGAAGGTTTATTTTGATTTAAAATTTCTCCTAAACTTAACCCTTCAAGATGTATTACGTCTACACGTCCTGCTAAACTTTCATATACTCCCGGGTAAGAAAAAATATTAGCCGATCCGGTTAAGAGGAAACGTCCCGGCCTCTTATCTTCATCAGTTGACTTTTTTATAGCTTTTAAAAGATCCGGGGCTCTTTGAATCCCGTCAATAGCAAGAGGAGAAATTGCATTTTTTATAAACCCATGAGGATCGGCAGTGGCTGCTTCTAATTGCGAGATATCGTCTAAAGTAATATATGACTTAAAAATTCCTTCGTCATATAATTGCTTTACTACTGTAGACTTACCAACTTGCCTAGCTCCAATAATAAGAACTGCAGAAAAATCTTTTAACGACTGCTTTACAAATGATGTTATATGTCTATTTATCATGTTGTAAGTTATAACATAAGTATGCTATTATTTACAACTGTTATTTTTGTAATATACTCGCTGAATTTGAAAAATTGGCTATGTCGTCTTTGTAAGACCTCGGGTGCTCACGTATTTAGTATACGCTCCGCTCCTCGGCTTACAGACTCCTTGCTCTTTTCCAAGCTGAACTTCGTCTATCAACTTTTCATTTTACTTCGGAGTATACGTAAATTACATAATCAAATTACCTCACCGCTTAAGCTATTACTTGCGGCCTTAGTAATTTTTACATCAATGATTTTACCAAGTAAAGATTTATTAGGGTTCTGGATATATACGGACTGCATGTATGGAGTTTTGCCTGTTATCTGATCATCGAATTTACCGTTGCGGTCGAATAAAACTTTCATAATACTACCAATACAGCTTTCATTGAAAGCTAGTTGCTGACTAGTGAGTTCTTGTTGCAATATAGTTAATCTCTCTGATTTTATATACTCTGGTATTTGATCTGTTCTAGTTGCTCCAGGCGTGCCCGGGCGAGGGCTATATTTGAACGAATAACACTGGCCGTATTTTACTCGGCGGACCAAATCTAAAGTATCCTCAAAATCTTCATCAGTTTCACCGGGAAAACCGACAATAAAATCAGAAGATAAAACTATATCGGGTCTTGCCTCTCTTAAGCGATTAATTATATCAAAATAATAATCCCGATCATGCTTACGGTTCATGGCTTTTAATATTTTATTTGAACCTGATTGCACCGGAAGATGTAAAAACGGCATTAATTTAGGTTCAGTGCCGTGCAGTTTTATTAGATCATCAGCCATATCTATCGGGTGCGACGTCATATAACGCAATCTCTCTAAATTTGGGATTTGTGCTAGATGTCCCAGTAAATCGGCTAGAGTAAATATCTTATCATCAGGTCCTTTACCGTGATAAGCATTAACATTTTGCCCAAGTAGTGTAATTTCTTTAACACCGCTGCTAACTACTTTTAACGCTTCTCTATAGACCTGCTCTACGTTCCTTGAAAATTCAGCTCCTCTTGTATAAGGCACCACACAGAAAGTACAAAATTTATCGCATCCTTCTTGCACCGATATAAAGCTACTAGCACCTTGCGGATATAATTGTTCCGGTAAATTATCAAATTTCGCTTCTTCAACAAAATCAAGATCGATTAAATGTTTTTCGTGTCTAACGACTTTTGAGATTAATTCCGGTAGGTTATAATAAGATTGCGGACCGACAACAATATCGACATAAGGAGTTCTTGAGAAAATCTCTTCCCCTTCCGCTTGTGCAACACAGCCAGCCACAACTATTATTGCAGAGTTTAAGCCTTGTCTTTTTCTTGTATCTTGTAGTTTCTTAATACGACCGAGTTCTGAATAAGTTTTCTCGGCTGCTTTCTCTCTGATATGACAGGTATTTAGGATAATAACATCAGCTTCTTCAATATTTTCCGTAGGTTCATAACCAAAAGGATAAAGCAAATCCTGCATCTTAACGGAGTCATAAACATTCATCTGACAGCCGTAGGTCTTAATATAAAGCTTTTTACTCATAAAATTTTTAATATTATAAAAAGTTCTATACTATACTATATTTAGATAATTTTATCAAATTTTAAATAAACCGAAAGCGGGTATTGCTAACTAAAGGCGGATAGTTAATAAATTAACGTCATTGCGAGGAAAAATTGAAAATTTTGGTGAAGCAGTCTAGTAAAAAATTCTGATTTACAGAATTTTTTTTAATTGTTTTTCTGGATTGCCACGTCGCTTCGCTCCTCGCAATGACGGTTTGGGTATCCATGCAACAATGCCCATAATTTACTGATTAATCCTTGCTGTACAGATTCTTTCGGTGATTTCTTTAAGTTTTTCTATTCTCTCAATAAGATAAAGCAGCTGTTCTTTTGTAATTTTATTGTTTTTATCATATCTTGCATCAACATAAGCTTTTTCATGAAGCTCAAAGCACTCTTTTTGTTCAGCAGTTGCTTTAGGGAATACTTCCCATAATTCACTGACATAATTTCCTACCATACTACCTAATTTTTGCAAATTATGTAATTTAGGTTTGTAATTTGAGAAAACTAATAAAATAGTACTGTAAAAACTTTCGGTAGCTTGATGTAATTCAAAAGCACCTTTATTTAAATATCCTTTTTCTAGTGGATTTTTACAATCTAAAAAACTTTTACCTTTATCAAACCATTCTTCATAATAATCTTTAGCGATTTCTTTCATCTCGCTCCAAGGTAAATCTTTAGCTTCACTAAGCGTAAATTCCCCGCTATCATATAAAAGAATACCTTCTTTTCTT
>NZ_MXAX01000210.1:0-750 GCF_019249195.1 Rickettsia sp. TH2014
AAAAATTTCTGGTCTAGAATTGAACTTGCAAACAAAGATCCAAATTCTATGTTTTGGTTTCCAGCAAATGATAGCAACACCTCATACAAAGCACTCTATCGAAATGATTCTTTCAATGGAGCTATTAAAGCTTTAATACACATTTTCCATAATTATGAAAAATGGCATAATGGGTTAGATGCAGGCGAGTGTAGTAATTATTGTCAAGTCAAAGAAATATACGGGAATGTTGCATCTCATTTCAAAAGCGAGTCACTACATGTATAATTCTACCATTTTGCGTCACAGCGCAAGTTCCTTAACTGAAGACCTACAAGTAAAATATATAGATGAAAGTAGTAGTATCTACTACTTTCCAAAAAGAATAGTTAGGATTTAGACTTAAGAAGAGTGTTGAGCACAGAAATAGAAAGCCCTGTAATACGCGAAACTTCAGGAATAGAGTAATTATTGGCAAGCATATTTTTAGCTACTTCATATTTGCCTTCATTTCTACCAATCTGCATGCCTTTAGCTTCTCCGATCTGCATACCTTGGACCATTCCTTTTTGCATCCCTTCATCAATATATTTATCAGCAATAGTTCTCATAAGTCCCTCTTGATCTTCTTTTTTTAAGTAGCTAGCTATGATCTTAGCAAGCTCCACTTGTTTATCTTCAGATACCTTAGCATCACTATACCACAATAACCACTTAATGTAAATGTAGCCATTTTCTTTATCTATTTCAATACTACTTTCAAACTTCTCA
>NZ_MXAX01000211.1:0-1172 GCF_019249195.1 Rickettsia sp. TH2014
CATACACACTTGTGGTTAAGTTTTTTGTCAATTTACTACTTTTCTTAGTTCGCAGCTACTTTTTTTTATATCTACGCAACAAGGTCTCCTCGCAATGACGGTTTTGGTATCTATGCAAGCAAACCTTTCTTGTAATGATAACTACTAAAAAATGAATATAGGTAAATTTAAACTAATTGTTTTTGATGAACTAGACAGTACGAACTCTGAGGCTATAAGAATTGCTAAGAGTAATAAGGTTGATTCAAACTATGTAATACTTGCCAAATCTCAAACTAAAGGACGTGGTAGAAGCGGTAAAAACTGGCAGTCTAGGGTAGGTAACTTACATGCAAGTTTACTAATAAAGCCTGATAAAGAGCTAGAATTATTACCGCAATTATCTTTTGTTACAGCACTTGCCGTTTATGAGAGTATAGCCTCTTTATGTCACTCCTATAGTTCTCTATGTCATCCTCACCTCTTATGTCATTCCCGCGAAAGCGGGAATCCAGAAAAATTTTTAAAAGAAATGGATTCCCGCCTACGCAGGAATGACATAAGAGGTGAGGATGACATTATACAACTAAAATGGCCTAACGATGTTCTCGTGAACGGTCGGAAAATTGCCGGTATACTTCTTGAATCCGTTAAAGTAGAAAAGAATTATTACCTTATTATCGGTATCGGTATTAATATCACCTATCACCCTGATAATATCGACCAGCCTACTACTAGCTTAATAAGCGAAAATCTACCGCCTATAGAACCGCAAGCTTTACTTGAAAAATTAATAGAGAATTTTGAAAAATATTATCAAATTTGGCATAATAACGGCTTTTCTTTTATTAGAGAAAGCTGGTTAAAACATGCTTATAAGTTACATGAAAATATTAGCGTTAAATATCAAAATGATATAGTAACCGGTCGTTTTAAAGATATAGATAGTACCGGCAGAATAATATTGCAACTACCTTCCAAAAAAATAATCTCTTTTTCCACTGCCGAACTTTTCTTTTAGCAAAAATATTACTAAATTTAAATTGTAGATTTAATTTCTGTTAACTTCTACTTAAGCTCCAATTTAACAAGGTAATATGGTAATCCTCCCATTTTTAATCGCAATAGAGAGTAGATAGTTAAGTTGCGAGAGCTAATTTTTGTATGTAGAAGTCAAGATTTAATCTTACAGA
>NZ_MXAX01000212.1:0-4967 GCF_019249195.1 Rickettsia sp. TH2014
TAAGATTAAATCTCAACTATTACATTTTAAGCTTAAAAATTATAATTCAGTAGTAAGGATATATTTGATATTTCCATCTTCTCCTATCAATGGGCAATACTCTGTTTGAGAATTATAATCATCATTACTAATTGATGTTTGTGGTGATAGTTTTTGTGCTAATATTACCAATTTTTCTTCATATCACTCAAAAGATTTTTTTAAATCCTCTTTTGTAATTTTTACAGTTTTAGCTTTATCTACTTCATCTATGTTTATGCTAGATGTTTCAAAAGCTTTTGTTACTTTTTTGGGGAAAGAAAAATATGTTTTTATTTTTACTAATGTTGTTTTTATTTCCGTTGAAAAAATGTAATAAGTTTATCCAATAACATCTAATACCTTAAAATTATTTTGAAGCGGCAATATAAGTCTTATTTATAAATGTCAACATAAATTAATATATAATTACTATAAGTATTAACAAATGCTAATTATTATAATTTTCTTTCACAAAATCGAAATAAGCTGTTATTAATATAAAAAACCAATCTTAATCTAGTATATGCGTTCTTTATTTATAGTAATTATATTCTTTCTAATGAGTAGTTGTAATTTAAAACCGGTATATAGTGAAAAATACAGTAGAAATAATGATTTAGAAGCGATTACAGTTGAACCGATTAGAACAATTGAAGGAGCTGAGTTTTATCATCGTTTAACTAGTATTTTACCTCAGAAAGCAAAAGCAAAATACCTGCTTAAAGCAGAGCTTATCGCAACAACTATGCCTGCTACTATTGAAAAAAACTCTAATGTTTTAAGGGAATATATTAATCAATTAGTTAGGTATAAATTAATTGATATAGAAAGCCAAAAGGTTTTAATTGAAGAGAAGTTTTACCAAAACACGTCATATAATGCTATTTTTACACCATATGCAACAAATGTTGAAAGAGATGCAACAGGAATAGACTTGGCATATCAAGCAGCAGAAGAAATTCGTAGCAGATTAATTTTATATTTTACACGGACATAGTTAAGCTATGAAATTTTATTTTTCACAAATAGGTAGATTATTTGGACCAATAAAAGCCGGAAAGATTAGAGCTCTTTTACTATACGGTCCTGATAAAGGCTATATAGAAAAAATTTGTAAGCATTTAGTAAAAAGTTTAAATATGCTACAAACTTCTATAGAATACTCAGAGCTTAATATTTCATCTTTAGAAATGTTACTTAATGCGCCTAATTTTTTTGGTCAAAAAGAATTAATTAAAATTAGATCGGTTGGGAATTCAATCGATAAGAATTTAAAAACAATTCTAAGCAGTGATTATGTAAATTTTCCTGTATTTATAGGGGAAGAAATTACTTCAAGTAGCAGCTGTAAAAAGTTTTTTGAAACAGAAGAATATTTAGCGGCAGTTGCTTGTTATCATGATGATGAAGCAAAAATTGAACGAATTATTTTAGGTAAAGTAGAAAAAACTAATAAAATTATAAGTAAAGAGGCTATCCCTTATTTAAAAGCTCATTTAAAAGGTGATCATGATTTAATTTGTAGCGAAATAAATAAATTGATATATTTTGTTCATGATCGAAGAGAAATTACTTTAAACGATGTTCTAAAAGTTATAAGTAGCGAAATTACGGCAAACGGTAGTGATTTAGCAATGTATTTTTCAAAAAAAGATTATAGTAATTTTCTACAAGAGCTGGAGATATTAAAAAAACAAAATATCAATGAAGTTTTAATTATTAGAGCATTAATAAGGCATTATTTAAATTTATATATAGTTTTGTCGAAAATAAAAAACGGTGAGAGTTTGGAGCTCGCAATAAGATCATTATCACCACCGATTTTCTATCAATATATTAATGATTTTACAAAGATAGTAAACAGTCTTAGCCTAACTGAATGTTTACAGACTTTAAAACTGTTACAGCAAGCGGAGGTAGATTATAAATTAAATCCTGCTGGTTTCGATTTATTCCAAAGTATACTTTAAAGTAAATGAAGAGTAGACGAGGTTTAATTTGGAAAAGAGCAAGGAGACTATAAGGCGAGGAGCAGAGCGTATACTTAATACGTGGCTACTCGCACTCTTATAAGACGACGTAGTCAATTTTTCAAATTAAACGAGTATACATTATGCCAAGACCTGATTTTTCTGACCCTAACAAACAAATTCACGAAATAATTAGAGTTAATTATGCTGGAGAGTATGGGGCAAAAAGAATTTATCAAGGGCAGCTAAAATATATCAAATCTCAGAATGATCATATATTAATTAAAGAAATGCTTGAACACGAAGAGGTACATTTAAATTATTTTGAAAAAAAATTACTAGAAAAAGAAGTAAGGCCCACGTTTTTATTATTTTTTTGGCATCATTACGGATTTTTACTTGGTGCCTTATCTTCCTTGACGGGAATAAAAACAGCGATGCTTGTTACCGAGAGTGTAGAAGAAGTAATAGAAAAACATTATGGACAACAAATAAATTATTTAGAAAATAAAAATATTGAGCCGGAATTATTAAATAATATTATTAAATTTCGACTTGATGAAATTGAACATAAAAATATTGCTATAATGAATGATAGTACTGAGGCAGTATTTGCAGAAATAACTAGTAAAATAGTGAAGATAATTTGTCGTATCTCTATAATTTTAAGTAAGAAAATTTAGAGTTAACAGCTTCATTAGTTGAAAAATCTAGAAATATTTTACTTCTAAGATATTAAGAAGATGATAAAAAACATTAATAATATTATTAAAAACGATGATGAAAAGAAAAACTTTTTTCTAATTTTTTCTTTATTTTTTGCATTTGTATTTTTTAGAATTAATAAATCTTTATTTTTATTAAACACAAGCTAATACTACTCACAATTCCTTTATTTAATTTATGCCTAAACCTAATCTAGAATTAATAAATAAAGGTGCCAGGGGTTAAGCTCCGTTGCTGTAAGACAACAACCTCCATTATACTTCATGATTTTACTCACTTATAATAATAGACCCCTGGCATAACTTAATATTAAGTTTTGACAGATTGGTCTTGCAACAATGGAGCTTAAACATTATTAACGGTCTATATATTAGTTGAATAATATAAAGAGTCAAGGGATTTTAGTTGTCATTAATAATAAATAATGTAATTCTGAGTTACGAGGTATATTTTCTATATAATCTGTTTCTAGAATTTGCTTTTACATCAATAATAATTTATATTTATTTATATACTAAGATAGAACTTGAAAAATTGACCATCTCGTCTTTGTAAGACCTTGGACGCTCACATATTGCTATACGTTCTGCTCCTCGACCTACAGACCTATTACTCTTTTCCAAGTTGATCGTCGTATATCTATTCGTAAGTATAATTAGAAAATGATAAAATAAAATATGAATCCAAATTCACATCCTATGACTAAATCGCATTTATTCCATATAGTAGACCCAAGCCCTTGGCCCGTCCTAACATCTTTTGCTTTACTTCTTTTGGTTATTGGCGGTGTCTCGTTCATGCATGGCTACAAATTTAATATATATATATTATCTGCAGGAGTTATTTCAGTAGGTTACTGTTTATATTCTTGGTGGAGAGATGTAGTGAAAGAAGGCATAGTCGAACATCAGCATACTAGTCCTGTTAGAAAAGGTTTACAAATAGGTATGGCACTATTTATTTTAACGGAAATAGTATTTTTTGGTGTATTTTTTGCCTCTTTTTTTAAATCAAGTCTATCACCCGTAGGTCTTTTAGACGGTGTATGGGTTGTAAAGCAGGGAATTTGGCCTCCACCTGCAATTAAAACTTTTGATCCATTTGATATTCCTTTTATCAATACTTTAATACTACTCTTATCGGGTACTACCGTTACTTGGGCTCACTATGCCTTAGAAGAAAAAAATCAAAAAGATTGCGTAACTGCACTTGCTCTTACCATAATGCTTGGAATATTTTTTACAACTATGCAAACATATGAATATTATCATGCGGCGTTTAAATTCACGGATGGTATATATGCTTCTAATTTTTATTTAGCCACGGGTTTTCATGGAGCTCATGTAATTATAGGTACTATATTTCTAATAGTTTGCTACTTTAGAGCAAAAAGAGGAGATTTTACTACAGAAGGTAATGGACATTTAGGGTTCGAATTTGCTGCATGGTACTGGCATTTTGTGGACGTGGTTTGGTTATTTTTATTTACATTTGTTTATATATTTGGAAGCTGAATTATACTATATGTGATTATAATGTTACTTAAAATAAGTGTTTTTAAAATATTTTTACATATTAATTAAAATTGCATATATTTAGGAGTTGATTTATATATAAATAAATTATACATTATTTTTTAAATGCTAATTATTTTATTGAGGTAAAACACATGAACTTTCCTATTCGTAAATTAAACGAAGAATTAATCGATTATAATCTATCATTACGCATACTATTTACTATTCTAAGCGTGGCTATTATTATGGTAGCTTTTGATAGCTTAGGTAGTAGTGTCGGCGATCCTGTGGGTGATGCATTATGTAAGTTAATTCTAGTATTCAGAGGCAATACTGCAAAAGGTATAGCTGTTGTCGGTATAATTGTTTTGGGAATTCAAACATTAAGAGGAAAATTGCAGTGGGAAGTAGCTTTAGTAGTAGTTACTGCAATCATTATATTATTTAAAGCTCCAGATATCGTTAATATGGTATCAAGTGATACTAATAGCTCAAGCTGTGGTGTTTCCTAATACGCGATAATAAAAATTATTATATCTTTAGTAATACCCATAAGTTTCGGCTTATGGGTATTTTTATTTTTAAGTGACGTTCTTACATAGCCTAAGCATTGCCTGTGTGGATAATACCGAGTCGTCATTGCGAGGAGGCATTGATGCGTGGACCGGTTTATCCGTCATTGCGAGGGAAAATGTAAGTTTTGACGGTCATGCCTCCATATTGCAGTTATGCC
>NZ_MXAX01000213.1:0-889 GCF_019249195.1 Rickettsia sp. TH2014
CGGCATATTTTTTTATGCTTATATATTAGAACATGACTGGCGATATGTAACCTTAAGTGATGAACAAGTAAAAAAATATAGAATTAGTGAGAAAAAAGCACTTAGCCTTTATCAGCTAATGAAAGATACTCATGAGCTACTTGGTAAGAATAATATTAATTATTGGATAGAAGGCGGCACTCTGCTTGGAGCCGTTAGACATCAAGGCATAATTCCTTTTGACGATGATTTAGATATCGGTATTATGCATGAAGACGAAATACATTTGCAACAAATATTACCGCAATTTGAACAATTAGGATATCGCGTTAAACATAATAAAATTTATGTAATTTGCGGGGAAAGATGCTTAGATATTTTCGTATTTCATAAAGAAAATGATAAATTTGTTCATTTTAATCAAAGCATGCGTAATAAATATCCAAATGATTTTTTTTATGAGTATGAACTATATCCTTTAAAAAAATATAAATTTGGTAGTATAGAAGTATATGGCCCATCTGAATATAAAGAGCATTTGAATAGACAATATCTAGAATGGGATAAATATGCAATAATATACAGCCCTCATAGCTTACATTTACCTTTTTTATCGAATATCGAGAAAAAAACCAAATTTATACTAACGCAGGAATTGTTAAAACCGGCTCAGCCACTCGGACCTCTAGAAGATAAAGTGAATATAGTCAATTCAGCTACATTTATTGGTATGCACGAGGATATGGCTTATAATTAAATGTCGAAATGGTTAAGACTATTCCGACATCAGCAACGAAATAGTCTAGCTAGTAGTATTAAAATAAGTTGTAATAGTTGAGATTTAATCTTACATTTAGTAAAATTAAGATAATANNNAATGGAGGATTAGAGATGAATCTAAATCAAAAAA